>NZ_CP006587.1:1955000-2160000 GCF_000737515.1 Hymenobacter sp. APR13 | reverse complement strand
CGGAATATCGTAGGGAATGGCCAGGAACTTCTCCACGGTGCGGGTGGAGCCCAGGTAATGACTGGTGATGTCAATCAGGTCCTTGGACTTGAGGCCGCGCTCAGCCATGTCCTGCTCGTTCATGAACAGCACGCGCCGCTCGCCCGTCACGCCCCGGTACCGGTCGTTGTAGTCGTAGATGGTGGTGTTGAACTGGTCGTGGCTGCGCACGGTCATCATCACCAGCTGGCCGGGCTCCAGCTCGCGCTGGTACTTCTGGAACTCGGTGGTGGTGAAGTTGGCCTTGCCGTTCTTGGTGGTGAACTTCCGCTCGCGGGGGCCGTTGGGCAGGTAGAAACCGCCGGGGCGGCGCAGCTTCTCGTTGAAGTTCTCGAAGCCCGGAATCACGCGGCTGATGTGGTCACGGATGACGTCGTAGTTCTCCGTCATGGCCACCCAGTCGGCAATGTTGGTTTTCTCGCCCAAGGTGGCAATGGCCACGCCGGCAATGATAGCCACTTCGCTCATCATCTGGCCTTCGAGTGGCACCAGAATGCCTTTGTTCTGGCTCACCACGCCCATCGAGTTTTCGCAGGAGGTCATCTGGTGGCCGCTGCGCTGCATGTCCACGTCGGCGTGGGTGAAGCAGGGCAGCAACAGGCTGGTTTCGCCAGTCACGAGGTGGCCGCGGTTGAGCTTGGTGCCCACGAAGACGGTGAGCTTCTGCTTGCGCATACCTTCGGCAATGACTTCGGTATCGGGGCCGGCGGCGAGCAGGTTGCCGCCCAGGCTGAAGTACACCTTGGTTTTGCCTTTGTACATGGCCTTGATGGAATCGACTACGTCGAGGCCGTGCTCGTAGGGCGGCTGGAAGTTGAACTCCTTGCCCAGCGCATCCTGGAAAGCCTTGGTCGGCTGCTCCCACACGCCCATCGTCCGGTCGCCCTGCACGTTGGAGTGGCCGCGCACCGGGCAGGTGCCCGCGCCGGGCTTGCCGATGGCGCCCTTCATGAGCTGCAGGTTCACGATTTCCTGAATCGTCTGTACGCCCTGACGCTGCTGCGTCACGCCCATGGCCCAGCAGGTGATGATTTTCTGCTTGGGGGCAATGATGTTGGCCGCTTCCAGCAGCTGGGCCCGCGAAATGCCGCTCAACTCCTCAATATCCTCCCACGGCGTGTTGCGGATGTTCTGCTCGAACGACTCGAAGCCGGTGGTGTACTTGTCGATGAACGGGCGGTCTACTACCTGTCCGGGGTTCAGGTCCTCGGCCTCGAACAGGTGCTTCATGATGCCGCGCAGCAGGGCCATGTCGCCATCCACGCGCACCTGCAGGAACAGGTCGGTGATTTGGGTGCCGTCGCCCAGCAACGCGCCCAGCGCCTTGAAGGGGTTCATGAAATCCTGCGGGTTCTTGAAGTGGTTGAGGCCGGCTTCCAGCAGTGGGTTGATGCTGATGATTTTAGCCCCGTTCTTCTTGGCCTTCTGCAGGGCCGACAGCATGCGCGGGTGGTTGGTGCCCGGGTTCTGGCCGATGATGAGAATCACCTCAGCCTCGTAGATGTCGTTGAGCGTGACGGAGCCTTTGCCCAAGCCCAAAGTGGGGCTCAGGGCCGCGCCGCTGCTTTCGTGGCACATGTTGGAGCAGTCGGGCAGGTTGTTGGTGCCGAACTGCTTGGCGAAGAGCTGGAACAGGAAGGCCGGCTCGTTGGGCACTTTGCCCGAGGTGTAGAACAGGGCCTCGTCGGGCGAGTCCAGCGCGTTCAGCTCCTTGGCAATGATGTTGAAGGCATCGGCCCAGGCAATGGGCGAGTAGTGGTTGTCGCCGGGGCGCTTCACCATGGGGTGCGTGAGGCGGCCGGCGTTGTTCTGGTCGCGGTCCGTCATCTGGGAAAGCTGGGCCAGGCTGTGCTTGGCGAAGAACTCAGGGCCGGCAGCCTTGTCGTCGGCGTCCGAGGCGGTGGCTTTGGCCCCGTTCTCGCAGAACTCCGCTACCGAGCGGTGGTCGTCGGGGTCGGGCCAAGCGCAGCTGGAGCAGTCGAAACCATCCTTCTGATTCATTTTGAGCAGGCCGCGCGTGCCCCGGTCGAGGCCGCCTTCCTTCCAGCTGAACTCCATGCTTTTGAGCACGGCTGTTACGCCGGCCGCTATTTTGGCCGGGGCATCCAGCGTCAGGCCGGTCAGGGCTTCCGGCGGCTGGGCCAGAATGGGGTTGGTGTATTTGGCGTTGGCCACTTCGGCCGGCGTGATGTTGCTTTCGTCGCGCATACTCTGGGGGTCGGGGCGGTAATGGTCGGGAGCCGGAGCCTCGCCCTGGTCGCTCCGTTCGCCGCTTTTAGGGGCATTTTCCGCTTTTTGCTGCTGCTGGTGGCCGGCCTGGGTTGGGTCGGATTTTGGGGAATCTTCCATGCGGAGTGGGATTAACGCGGTGGTACTACTAAAACGGTGCGGGCGACTAATGTTTACAGCCCAGGTCCTTTTCTACCAAGATATGGACTACTTGGTTGTCAGCAACTTCCTGCGTGCCGCGCAGGCTGATGGCTTCCGAGGAAGTCCAGCCGTCGGCCACCGTGGCCGGCACCAGCACCCGCACGCGGCCCGCCTCGTGGCGCACGGCCAGGGCCGGCACCGTTGGGTCGCGTTCGAGGGTATACGTAAGGAAGTCGGCGGCGGTCAGGCCCAGGGGCACTACCGTTTCTAGCCAGCCCTGTTGCCGGAAGGCGGCTACTTCCGGCTCATCCAGGCGCAGGCGCAGCGTATTGTCTTCGAGGCGGAGCTTCATGTGGGGGTGATGGGGTAATGGAGGGATGAGGTGATGAAGGGAAGATAAGGAGATAAGTAGAACGTCATTCCGAGCCTGCGAGGAATCTCGCGTGCTGATGTTGTTAAACAACACCAGCTCCGTAGCCCAGGGTTTAAACCCTGGGCTAGTGAAGCAGCCCGCGTGCTGCTTCGGCTGCGCCTATGTAGGACGGGTACCAACACAACGTCAGCACGCGAGATGCTTCGCTCCGCTCTGCATGACGTTCTATTGCCTACCTGGTAGCCTTCCGCTCGTCACCGGCCTGCTTGATGCGCCAGTCGTGGCAGTAGATGTTGTAGCGGTTCTGGCGCACGAAGCCGCAGAGCGTCATGCCGAAGTCGCGGGCGGCGGAGACGGCCAGGGAGCTGGGGGCCCCCACGGCGGCCAGCACCGGAATGCCGGCTACGGCCGCCTTCTGCACCAGCTCGAACGAGGCCCGGCCGCTGACCAGCAGCACGGCATTGTGCAGCGGCAGCAGCTCTTGGAACAGCGCCGCGCCAATTACTTTATCGAGGGCATTGTGGCGGCCTACGTCTTCGCGCAGCAATAACAGCTCGCCTTCCGGCGAAAACAGGGCCGCCGCGTGCAGGCCGCCGGTCTGCTCGAACAAGTCCTGGGCGGCGCGCTGCCGCTCGGGCAGCTGGTGCAGTACGCCGGCCGGTACATAGGGGCCCGCGGCGGGCAGCACCGGGCAGGCCGCCGCGTGCACCGCCTCGATGCTGGTTTTGCCGCAGACGCCGCAGCTGCTGCTGGTGTAGAAGTGGCGCTCCAGGCGCGGCAGATCGGGGGAGGCGGTGGGGGCCAGCTCGGCGCGCACCACGTTTTCGCGCTCCTCTTCCTTCTCCACGTCGGGGCAGTAGATGACGCCCTGCAAGTCCTGGCGGCTGCGGATAATGCCCTCAGTGAACAGGAAGCCGGCCGCCAGCTCGAAATCGTGGCCGGGCGTGCGCATCGTGATGCTGAGGGTGCGGTGCTGGCGCTGGTCGGCGGGGCCGTAGCCGAGGCGGATTTCCAGCGGTTCCTCGGCGGCCAGCACATCGGAGGCTTCGGTTACGGTTTCGCCCTGCACCTTGTGCACGGTAACGTAGTCGTAACTGGTAGGGGGTAGGAAAACGGGAGCAGACACGGCAGGTAACACGTAAGAGGAAAGGAGCAGGAAGGTCAGGCCGAAGCCGTGGTCTTGTAATTAAGTAACCTTCCGAAGAGGTTGGGAGTTTTGAAGAGCCCGGCGCGACACCGAACCAAGCGTACCGGCCGCTGAGCCCGCGCCTGCACCGCCCGACCCAGAGGCTTACGGCAGAACCGGCCTGGCCGATGCCTGCGGCGGTACTTGTCGGCCATTCGACGGCGGCGGCCCATCTTTACGACTTTCCTATTTCCCTTGCCATGCTCACTTCCGAAGAACGTCAGATTTACCGTCGCCACCTGCAGCTGCCCGAAATCGGGGAGGCGGGCCAGGAGAAGCTGAAGGCGGCCCGCGTGCTGGTGGTGGGCGCCGGTGGCCTGGGCTGCCCTATTCTGCAGTACCTGGCCGCCGCCGGCGTGGGCACGCTCGGCATCGTGGATGCCGACAAAGTGGACCGCAGCAACCTGCAGCGGCAGATTCTGTACGGCCCCGCCGACCTGGGCCAGCCCAAAGCCGCTACCGCCGCCCAGGCCCTGCGCCGCCTCAATCCGCTCATCAATACGGAGGTGTTCAACTGCCGCCTGACGCTGGGCAACGTGCGCGAGCTGGTCGGCAAGTTCGACGTGGTGGTGGACGGCTCCGACAACTTCCCGACCCGCTATCTGCTCAACGATGCCTGCGTGAGCTTCGATAAGCCGCTGATTTCGGGGGCCATCTACAAGTTCGAGGGGCAGGTGTCGGTGTTCAACTACCGGGGCGGCCCCACCTACCGCTGCCTGTTTCCGCAGCCACCCTCGGCCCAAGAAGCGCCTAACTGCGACGCCACCGGCGTGCTGGGCGTGCTGCCCGGCCTGGTGGGTCTGGCCCAGGCCACCGAGGCCCTGAAGGTGGTGCTGGGCATTGGCGAGGTGCTCAGCGGCCGCCTTTGGCTGTTCGATGCCCTCACGTTTCAGACCCGCACCCTCAAGTTTGCCCGTCGCCCCGAGCAGGCCGTCCTCAACCTCGACACCGCCAACACCGCCGACTACGCCGAGTTGTGCGGGGTGGGCGTCACCAGCATTTCGGTGGCGGAGCTGCACGAGCGGTTGGCCTCGGCGCACCCGCCGTTTCTGCTGGATGTGCGCGAGCCCCACGAATTTGCCGCCGGCCACCTGCCCGGCGCCACGCTGCTGCCCCTGAGCACGCTGGAACGTGGCGTGGCTACCCTGCCCAAACACCATCCGGTGGTGGTGTACTGCCGCAGCGGAGCCCGCAGCACCAAGGCCGTAGAGCGCCTCCAAACCGAGTTCGGCCTCACCAACCTGCTGAATCTGGAAGGCGGCATGCTGGCCTGGGAGGATGCAGCAATGGGTGACGAGGTGATGAGGTAATGGAGTGATGAGGTGAAAAGTAAAAGAACGTCATGCTGAGCTTGCCGAAGCATCTCGCGTGCTGATGCTGGATTACTACTCCGGTGTCCGCACGCGAGATGCTTCGGCAAGCTCAGCATGACGTTCTAAATTAGAGGCCGGAACGGTACCAACCAAACAACCTCAGCAACAACAGACGCGAATACGCGTCTTTACACCTTCTGCCAGTTTCTCATGCCGCTTACCGCCCCCGCAGCCACCCGTCCGCGTCTTCGTTTCGACCGCAACGAGCTGGCGGGGGCGTTGGCGGGCCTGGGCACGGATCTGCCGCTGCTTATCGGCGTTATTGCCGCCTCGGACATTGACAGCGCGGGCGTGCTCATCATGTTCGGGGTGATGCAGATTTTCTCGGGCGTGTGGTACGGGATGCCCATGCCGGTGCAGCCGCTCAAGGCTTTTGCTGCGCTGGTCATTGCCCAGAAAATCCCGGGCCGCGTGATTTCGGGGGGCGGGCTGGCCATTGGCGTGAGCATGCTGGCTCTGTCGGTTTCGGGGCTGATTGATGCGGTGGCGCGGCTGGTGCCCAAGCCCGTTATCCGGGGTATTCAGTTCGGGCTGGCGTTGCAGCTGGCCACGCTGGCGCTCAAGGAATACGTGCCCGCCGCCGGCCTGCCGGGCTACGCGCTGGCCACGGCCGCGTTTGTGGTGACGGTGGTGCTGCTGGGAAACCGGCGCTGGCCGGCCGCGCTGGTGGTGCTGGCCCTGGGCGTGGCCTACGGGCTGCTGTTTCAGCTGGATTACGCCACCGCTACCCGCGCCATCGGGCTACATCTGCCCACTTGGCATGTGCCGCAGGCAGCCGATGTGCTGACGGGCGCGGTGCTGCTGGCCCTGCCCCAGATTCCGCTGTCGTTGGGCAACTCGGTGCTGGCGACCCGGCAGGTGGTGGAGGATTACTTCCCGGAGCGCCGCCTCACGGTGCGGCAAATCAGCTTCACCTACGGCCTTATGAACCTCGTGAACCCGTTTCTGGGGGGCTTTCCGGTGTGCCACGGCTCGGGCGGCATGGTGGGGCACTACACGTTTGGCGGGCGCACGGGCGGCTCGGTGGTGCTCTACGGCGCGCTGTTCGTGGTGCTGGGTTTGTTCTTCAGCCAAGGCTTTCAGCAACTGGTGCAGATTTTTCCGCTGCCGGTGCTGGGCGTGCTGCTGCTGTTCGAGGCCCTCACCCTGGCCACCCTGCTGCGCGACATCAGCGACTCGCGGGCCGGCTTATTGCTGGCTTTGCTGGTGGGCTTGCTGTGCAGTGGGCTGCCATATGGCTATCTTGTGGGCCTGGTAGTGGGCACGGCGCTGCACTACGCCATGCAGCGCGGCTGGGTGGGGCTGGGCAAATAACTGCGTATGGAAGAACAAGTACTCTGTCGGATCTGGAAAACAGTGCGCATTGAGGCCGGCCCGCAGCCGTTTCAGGGCTACTGGAGCATGGGCGAGGGCGTCGTGTTCGACTTCAGCTTCCTGAACCAGGCCCCCGAAACTACGTCCGCCGTCACCGGCTGGGTGAAGCAGGCCGGCAAAATCGTGCAGGCTGGCAATGAGTCGGCGCTGCACCTGCTCATCCAAACCCTCACCGAGCAGCACTTGACCCTGGAGCTGCACATGCATTATTCCGGCGAGGCCCGCCACACGCTCACGCTCCATCTGGTGCCTTCCGAGGAAGGCAACCGGCCCTTGGTGTAGTCTTCCGCGCAAGTAAGTTGCGGCTACTGTCGGACAGCGTGTTTGCTACCTTCACGGCAAAGTCAGCCTATCTATGTTGCGGAAACTACTACTATCTGTATGCAGATTGTGCACGTGCGTTTGGGCGTTTCTGCTGGCAGCACCGGCAGCGCAGGCGCAAAAGCCGCTGATTTACCTGCATGTTGCTAAGCCTGCCGGGCCACTGGTATTCAACTCCGTTAAGGAGTTCAAGTCCATTTTAGCTCCTCTGCAGGAGAAGTTGCAAGCCAACGGCTACCGCGTTGTTACGCAGCCGGATACGCTACGGCAGCTATTGACACAATTTCCGGACGTACGGTTTCTGTACGCGGATGTGTTGTGCGACCAGACAGCGGCCTCCGAAGGCGGATTGATCTTTGCCGTCCGTGATACCCTGAATAAGCCCTGGTATGTAATCCGTGAAAGACCCCGCGCGCTGAAGGAGACGCAGAAGGCCTACGTGAGTGCGGCGCAAGAGGTGGCAGAGAAGATGCCCGCCACGTTCACGCCCCGGTTTGGCCACGATGCCCCCGCCACCCAAGGGCCGCAGTTCATGACGTATGACGCGTTTTATTTCCCCAGCTACCTATACCCCGTGCTGAGGGCTGCTTCGGTTCGGCAGCAGTTAAAGCAGGGCGGCGTCTTGGAATTAACAATCCACATTGATGAAATGGGATTTGCGACCCTGAAATCAGTGGACGGTCCACTCACGCTGGATGCTGCTGCTCGCCAGCTGCTGGAAGCGGCTCTCCGAGACACGCCGCCCTGGGGCCCGGCTCTGGTCAACGGCCGGCGCACTGCCGTTGACTTTCACACAAAAATCGGGCGTGGCAATACGCCAAACCCAGCAGCGGAAGAGTAGTATCGGTCTCCGTTCTGTTATAGTCCGGCCAGCACCCGCCGGATGGCCCGCTGATACTCCGGATTGTCCGTCAGACCGTTGTGGCCCGCGCCGGGCAGGGTGATGAACTGGTCCTGGGGCTTGAGCTGCTGCCGGAGCCGGGCCGTGGATACCGGGCTGATGACCTCATCCCGGTCGCCGTGAAAGATGACGATGGGCGCCGTGACGCGGGGCAGCACCTCATCGGTAGCCAGCGGATAGCGCACAATGAAAGGCGGCACCCACGGGTAATGCTGGCGCGCCATGGCCCGCATGCTGGCGTAGGGGGCCTGCAGCACCAGCAGGCGCGGGTGGTGCCGGGCGGCCAGCCACGCCGCCGGCCCCGTGCCCAGCGAGTAGCCCAGCAGTACCGTGCGGCCTTCCGGAAATTCAGTAGTTATCTGCTGATACGCTGTATCCACATCGGCGAGCAGCTGCGTCTGGCTGCTGATGCGGCCCCCGCTTTTACCGTAGCCCCGGTAGTCGAGCAGGAACACGCTGTAGCCCAGCCGGGTATAGGTGGCCGCCACCTCGCCCCAGCTATCCAGCGCCCCACCGTTGCCGTGCAGGTAGAAAATGAGGCCTTTGGAAGCTGAATCGGCCGGGAACAGCAGGCCGTGCAGGCGGGTGCCGTCGGCCGTCGGAATCCACCGTTCCTCAAACCGGTCGCTGAACCGGAAACGGTAATCGGCGGGCAGCTTGGCCGGAAAGAACAGCAGCCGCTCCTGCTGAAAATACAGCAGCACGCACACCGCCACGTACAGCGCCGCTCCCAGGCCCAGTATCCAGAGTAATATCTTCATCGTGAATTAAGGATACGAGCAATAAATGAAATATACCCTGCGAGTAGTCTGCGCGAAGCGCATTCGCTTGGTGTATCCACGCCGCCCCTTATTCTCGTCAAACCAACTCCTGCAAATAGGGCCACGCAAAATAGAGCGTCGCTCCCTGCAGCAGCGTTAGCAGCAGCGTGATGCTCCAGAAGGCGGCTTTGCGGTTTTTGTGGTGCAGCAGCAGGATGGCTGCCCACGCGCCAGGTGCCGCGGCCGGCAGCGTGGCGAAGTGTAGCGTTTTTTCCGGGATGCGCCGCTGGCCGCGCTGGGCTTTCCGTTTGTCGAGGGCGAAAAGCAGGAAGCACAGCAGATTGAAGAACAGCAGGCAGATCAGGAGTACAGTCATGGTGCGGGAGATGCTGCCACTGAAACGTGCAGCAGTGGGGCCGCAAGTTATGCGTCAGCAACTCCGCTCACCCCCCAATCGTGCTCATCGACTCAAAGCTAAGCTGGTGCAGGGGGCGCTGGCGCTCGGCCTCGAAGCCGTTGGCGGCGCGGTTGCGGAAGGCAGATTTGAGGGCGTCGGCAATCTGCTCATCCGAGGAGCCGCCGCGCAGCAACGCCCGGATATCAAGCACGCCCTGGTCGTAGAGGCAGGTTTTGAGGCCGCCCTCGGCCGTGAGGCGGATGCGGTTGCAGGTGCCGCAGAAGGTGCGCGAGTAAGCCGCAATGATGCCCAGGCGGCCCTGGTGGCCGGCTACAGTGTAGTGCGAGGCCGTATCGCCGGAGCGGGCCGCCACGGGTGTCAACTCGCCCAGGTTCAGGGCCAGGTGCTCGCGGATGCGGTTGTGGTTCCAGGGCAGCGTGGCGGGCGTGGCCGCGTGGCTGTGGCCGTTGAAGGGCATTTCCTCGATGAAGCGCACGTCTACGGGCAGGTCGCGGGTCAGTTCGGCCAGCGGCAGCAGGTCCTGGGTGTTCTGCCCGTCCATCACCACGGCGTTGATTTTCACCCGGATGCCGGCCGCCAGTAGGGCGTACAGCGTGTCGAGCACGCGGGGCAGCTCGTCGCGGCGGGTGATGCTTGCGAACCGGGCCCGGTCGAGGGTGTCGAGGCTCAGGTTCACGGCTTTCAGACCCATGCGGGCCAATTCGGGCACGTGGGGGGCGGTGAGCACGCCGTTGGTGGTCATGGTCAACTCCTCAATGCCGGGAATCTGGCTGAGGCGGTCCATGAACGGCACCAAGCCGCGGCGCACGAACGGCTCCCCGCCCGTCAGACGTACTTTGCGCACACCCAGGCCGGCCATGATGGCGACCAGCCGCTCCATTTCCTCGTAGCTCAGCAGCTCCTGCTTGGGCAGGTACTTGATGCCTTCCTCGGGCATGCAGTAGAAGCAGCGCAGGTTGCACCGGTCCGTGACGGCCAGCCGCAGGTATTCCAGCGGGCGGCCATGATTATCAAACAGAACGGAGGGTACGGCAGCAGACATACTCGGCAGGGAAAAAGCAACACGGCGCACCGGCACCGCAAAACAAACAACGTAAATCTGCCTTTTCCGTTCGGGAAAAAGCATCGGCGGCCTTCAGGGCTGCCCAGGTTTCGCCGGTTTGCGGCGAACTTACCGCCCGCCCCGGCTCCGGGGCTCACGCAGTATTACGTAATAACCGATGAATCTGAAAATCGCTTTGTTCGGCATTGCCCGCGAAATAGTGGGGCAGCCGGTACTGGAAGTTTCCGCGCCGGAAGGCCAGTCGGCTCAGGGCCTGCTGACGGACCTGCACGCCCGCTACCCTGAACTGGCCCGCCTCACTAGCCTGGCCGTAGCCGTCAACAACGAGTACGCCGCCGCCGATACGCTGCTGCAGGAACGCGACGAAATAGCCCTGATTCCGCCGGTAAGCGGCGGGTAGAGACGCAATATTTTGCGTCTCTACGTTGCTGATGTTGTTTAAACGGCAATGCTTGGCTAAGTCTGGCAGGGCCTCAACCGTTCAACGACGAGACGCAAAATGTTGCGTCTCTACACTATTCAGAGTGTCCCAGATATCAGCACGCGAGATGCTTCGCTGCGCTCTGCATGACGTGCTGTTTACCTAATCCCCATTTTCCTCATCACCCCATCGCCTTCCCTTGATTCACATCGACCTCACCGACCAGCCCATCGACGTTTCGGCCGCCCTGCGCAGCGTGGAAGCCGATGGGGCGGGCGCCATCAACACGTTTATCGGCACGGTGCGCAACAAGAGCACCGGCCGGCCCGTGGTGCGCCTCGAATACGAAGCCTACGACAGCATGGCCCTTCACCAGCTCCGTAAAGTAGCCGAGCAGGCCGCCGAGCAGTGGCCGATGGTGGAGAAAATAACCGTGGTGCACCGCAAAGGCACCCTCTACATCGGCGACGTGGCCGTGGTGGTAGCCGTATCCACCCCCCACCGCGCCGAGAGCTTCACCGCCTGCCAGTACATCATCGACACCCTGAAACAGGTGGTCACCATCTGGAAAAAGGAGTTCTACGAGGACGGCGACGTGTGGGTAGCCGCGCACCCGTAGCCTCACCCCCCGGCCCCCTCTCCTGTAGAGAGGAGGAGCCTGACGATTCTGCGCAGCGCTTTCGGCTGTTGCCTTAAGCACTGCTACCGCCAAAAAAAGCGCCGCTACCTATGTTAGTGGCGCATTTTTATTTCCTATTAAGATCAGTAAGCCGTTGCGAAGGCGCTAGCCGACGTGGCGGCGTTGGAATCGTCAGACTCCCCCTCTCTACTGGAGAGGGGGCCGGGGGGTGAGGCCATAATTTGCCGCTTCCTCGGGCGTGTTCACGTTGCGTAGCTCCTGCGGGGCGGGGGCGGGCAGCACGGCCACGTCGGAGTTGATGAGGGTTTTGCGGGGGCAGCTGTAACCCAGGCTCAGGAAGCGCAGCAGCTGCGGGTAGCTGGCCGGCTCCCAAATGGTGATGAGCGGCTCAGGCCACTCGTTTTCGGGGCTCTGGAAGGCGGTGGCCAGGCGAGCCGGCTGGCGGTGCTGCACCAGGTGGGCCAGGGTGGCTTCGGAGAGAAACGGTAGGTCGCAGGCCACTACCAGCCAGGCCGCGTTGGGGTCGAGGCGCAGAGCCGAGAGGAGGCCACTGAGCGGGCCCAGGTCGGCGAAGGTGTCGGGCAGGGGGCGCAGGCCAGCGTATTCCAGCTCCACTATCTGGTCGGGGCGGCAGGAAACGTGCACGTCCTGGCAGAAGGGGGCCAGCAGCTCGGCCGCGTAGGCGCGCTGCTCCTGGCCGTGGTAGGCCAGCTTGCCTTTATCCTGCCCCATGCGCTGGCTGCGGCCGCCGGCCAGCACCAGGCCCCGCAGCGGCGGCGCGGCGGCGCGCCATTCGTCCAGAATCAGTTGGGCAATGGCGGCGGTATCGTGCAGCGGCAGCACCGGCACGCTGGCTTCTCCCAAATGCGCCTGCAGGTAAGCGGGTACTTCCGTGACGCCTTCGGGCAGCAGCAGGGCCCGCACGTTGGTGAGGCGGTCCAGCTTCTTGTCCACGGGCTTGGCGGGGTCCAGAATCACCAGCTGCTGGGCAGCGCGGAAGTGGTTGCCGTTTATCAGCACCAGGCTTTGGTGATGCAGCAGCTCGGGCTGACTGAACCGGTCGAGGGGCCGCTTCACATCGAGGCGGGCGAAGCGGATGTTGTCGGTCAGCTCGGCGCTGGCCCCGGCGGCTAGCATGCCGGTTTCGGGAGTGGTGCCGTTGCGCACGGCATCGGCGGCGGCGTGGTCGGCGTCCACGTAGGCCACGCGCAGGGTATCAGACAGCAGCGGCAGCAGCCGGGCGGCCAGCTCCTTGATGCGGCCACAGGGGGCACCCAGAATGGCCAGCTCGTGGCGGCCGAACTCGCCGCCGTGGGGGCGAGCCAGCTGGGCGTGCTTGCTGCGGGGTTTGTCGGTGGGGGCGTTATCCGGCATGGTGGAAGTCCTGTTTGCCGCCGGTTTTGCTGATGAGGCGGGTTTCCTGAATGAGAATATCGTGCGAGAGGGCCTTGCACATGTCGTAGATGGTGAGGGCCGCCACCGAGGCGCCGGTCAGGGCCTCCATTTCCACCCCGGTTTTGCCCGTGACGGTGGCCGTGCACTCGATCAGCACGGCGTCGGGGCCGTCCACCTCAATGGTCACCTGGCAGTTATCCAGGCCCAGCGGGTGGCACAGCGGAATCAGCTCCGAGGTACGCTTGGCCCCCATGATGCCGGCCAGAATAGCCGTCTGAAACACAGGGCCTTTGCGGGTCGGCAGGTCGCCTTCTTTCACCAAAGCCATGATTTCGGGGCCGAGCACCACCCGACTACGGGCCTGCGCCACGCGGCGGGTCGGTTGTTTGGCGCCCACGTCCACCATGGCGGGCTGGCCGGCGTCGTTGAGGTGGGTGAGTTTAGCGGAGTCGGACATATGGAGCACAAGCGTCAGCTTGTGAGTGAGGAAAGTGGAGAGTAAGTTCTGTACGAAGGTACCGCCCGGAAAGTAGCGCGAACTTTGTAGTTCGCGCCTCGAATGGTCTTTTCGAACGGTGCGGGGGCACGAACTACAAAGTTCGCGCTACTGCGCTGGCCCGGCAGTCGGTGCAAGACGATTGAAATAACCGCCATAGCTGCTGGATTGATTTTTTCGACATCTTTGCAACGGTCTATGCTGAGACCCTGAAGATTGCGCGCCCCTTTGCGGCTGCTCCCCGAGGCGCGCTCCCCCTCCCATATATTCATTTCGTAAAAAAGACCTCGTGAAAACAGTCTATTTTACGGATTGTAGCGCCGTGGAGCAGAACGCGCTACAGTCCCTGCTCGCCTTCGAGCACCAACCCACTATCGGCCGAATTGCCGTCTTCCCCGATATCCATTACTGCTCCGAGCGGTCCATCCCGGTGGGGGTGGCCTTCCAGACCACCGACGTATTCTACCCCCTGGTCACTGGCAAGGATATGGGCTGCGGGGTGGCCTTCCTGCGCATTTCCCGGGCAGAGGTGTTGCGCCCATTCGACAAAGCCCGGCACTACCGGGCCCTGGAACGGGAGGTGCACCGCATGACCGACGAGGGCCTGGGCGGCGGCAACCACTTCCTGTCGCTGGAAGAGTCGGCCGACTACCTGTACATCATCGTGCACACCGGGAGCCGCAACCTGGGCGTGTACATGTACCAGGAAAACGTCCGGCTGCTTCAGCTGCATAACCCCGGCCAGGAGTGGCTGCCGCTTGACGTAGCTACCCCGGCGTACCGGCAGGAGTATGAGCGGGTGCTCACATACGCGGCCGACCGTCGGCGGGAGTTTCTGGCCAAAACCTACGACTTTCTGCGCCGCAACCAGTATGTAGCCGTCGGCCGGCCCGTGGTGGCCGACAGCTGCCACAACCTGCTCGAATTCATGCCCCAAGGTGTAATTCACCGCAAAGGCAGCACCCAACTGCTAGCCGACGGAGAGGTGGTCATTCCGCTGTCGATGAGCCGGGGCTCCCTCATCGTGCGGGCTAACCCCTGGCATTCCGCCGCCGAAGTTGCTCTCTGGAGCTGCGCCCACGGTGCGGGCCGACAGTTGAGTCGCACCGATACGCTCAAGTTCTGGCACTCTCTGAAAAAGGCGGAGAAGGATGCTTACCGGCAGCGCTTCCCGGAGTTGCTCAACCGGCAGGGCGACTTCGACAGCAGCATACTGCAGGAGTTCGACTTCGCCTACAAAGACTCCGCCGAGCTGCTAGCGACCCAGCCCCACCTCATCCGGTGTGACGAAACGACGCCCCTCGTAACCGTGAAATTCACCGGAGTGTAAGCATATAGTAGCGCGAACTTCGTAGGTAGCGTCCCCGCGCCGTTTGGATGTCGGCCATTCAGTTACCGTTCGGGGGCGCGAACTGCAAAGTTCGCGCTACAACTAAGTTGGCTACATGGGTTACCGGCCGATGTAGAGGCGCGACACTTCGCGTCTCGTCGTTGCTTATGTTATTTGAATGGTACGGTTCCGGACTGTTCAACGACGAGACGCGAAGTGTCGCGTCTCTGCATCATCCATTCCAAACAACCAGCCCATTTCCCCGTTGAGAAACGGCGCAAGCAATGGCTTGTTCTACCTTCGTGCCTATGATTTCTGTTGCTGAAGCCACCCGCCTTGTTGCCGCCACCATTCGCCCGCTGGGCGTGGAGTATCTTTCCCTGAGCCTCGCCACCGGCCGCGTGCTGCGCGAGGACCTGCGCGCCGACCGGGATTTTCCGCCCTTCAACCGGGTGGCTATGGACGGCATGGCCGTGCGCTACGAGGCACTGGCGGCGGGCCAGACGGAATTTCGCATTCACCACACCCAGTTTGCCGGCCAGCCGCCCCAAGCGCTGCCTGAGGCCACGGCCGCCGTGGAAATCATGACCGGGGCCATGCTGCCGCCCGGCGTGGATACCGTGATTCGCTACGAGGACCTCACGTTCCGCACCGATGCCGACGGCCAGCGCTGGGCCACCGTACAGGCGCTGCCGCCCCGGGCCGGCCACAACGTGCACCCCCAGGCCGCCGACCGCCAGCAGGGCGACCTGCTGGTGCCCGCCGGCACCCGCTTGGAACCCGCCGAAGTAGCAGTGGCCGCCACCGTAGGCGCCGCCACCGTGGCCGTGTCGCGGCGGCCGCGGGTGGCTGTGGTGAGCACCGGCGACGAGCTGGTGCCCATCACCGAGCAGCCCCAGGCCCACCAGATCCGCCGCTCCAACGCCATCATGCTCCAGGCCGCCGCCGAAGCCGCCGGGGCCCGCACCGAAATCTTCCACTTCGACGACGACCCCGACGCGTTGCGCCAGGGTTTGCCTGCGCTGCTCGCCGGCTTCGATGCGGTGGTGCTCAGCGGGGGCGTGTCGATGGGCAAGGCCGATTTTCTGCCAAGTGTACTGCGGGAGCTGGGCGTGGAGCAGGTGTTCCATGAGGTGAAGCAGCGGCCGGGCAAGCCGTTCTGGTTCGGGCAGCAGCCCGGCGGGGCGGTGGTGTTTGCGCTGCCCGGCAACCCGGTGTCCACGTTCGTGAACTTCTACCGCTACGCCCGGCCCTGGCTGCTGGCCGTGCAGCAGCCCGCCGGCACCTCGGCCGCCGGGGCCGCACCCGTGCCCGCCGTGCTCACCCACCCCATCGACTTCAAGCCGCCGATGACGCATTTCCTGCTGGTGAGCCTGGAGCCCGGCCCCGATGGCCGCCTGCTGGCCACGCCCGAGCGCGCCGGCGGCTCCGGCGACATGGCCAGCCTGCTTACCTCCAGCGGCTTTCTGGAACTGCCGCCGGAACCGGAGCACTTTGCGGCGGGCACGGTGCTGCCGGTGTGGCGGTTTCGGTAGGAAGACAAATAGCCGGTTTCAGTCGTGCTCCTCCAGTTCAAACAGCTCCTCCACGGCTTGCCCAAAGTACCGCGCCAGCTTCAGGGCCAGCACGGCAGAAGGCACATAGCGACCTTGTTCGATGGAAATGACTGTTTGCCGGGAAATAGCCAGGGCAGCAGCCAAATCCGCCTGGGTTATGGCCCGTTGCGCCCGGGCTACCTTCAGCTTATTCCGCACAATTGCGCTGAAAAGGCAGCAGCAAGCCGCCGTAGAAAGCCACGAGGTACACGCCCAACGCCACGGGAGCCACGCAGAATATTGATGGAATGGCGCTCAGGCCACTTAGCACCAGCACTGCCGACACGCCCCCAAACAGCAGGGCGGCAAACGTGGTGGCCCGAAAAGCCAGAAGCCGCCGGTAAGCCGTACGCTCGTCTTCGATGCGCTCAGCAGAGAATATCCAGGCCAGTATCCCAGTGGTTAGTGCCAGCGCTAGCCCGGTAGCATTGTGCTGATACCCAAGCCAGCAGGTGCTCAGCAACAGCAACACACTGATGTACTTGCAGTAGTACGGCAAAAGGAGCTTGTTCATGTGATTGAAGAGTAGGTGAATTCAAATGTAAATCATACTTCACAAAAAGTAAAGTTTAATTTACATTATTAATCCCCAAATTTTCCTCAAGACTCATCCTTCAAAATCCAGCCCGCACTGGAAGCAGTGGCACTGGGGCCGCTCGGGGGCCAGCAGCCATAGGCGCAGCTTCACGAACAGGTTATCTTGGGGCTGGGGCTGGTGGCGGCAGACTACGTCGGGGTGGTGGCAGCGGGGGCAGCGGACCGTGGCGGGGGTTTCCTCGTCGTCGGAGCTGGCCAGGGCGTGCATGGTGGGGCGGCTGGCATCCAGCAGCTCCTGGGCGGCGGCTAGGTCGGGCTGGCGCACGTGCAGACGTACGCCGCCGGATATAGGGCCGTATGGCCGGTTTTCGTTGCTGAGGAAGCTCGGGATACCGGCGGCATCCAGCTGATTCTTGGCCAGATGCGCCGAGATGGTGTTGGCGAAGGAGGCCAGCAGCACAATGGGCTGGTCAGTGGGCTCGTCGAACATGCGGCGGGGGTCGGTATTGAGTATTAGGTACTGAGTATTTAGTATTTAGGGTAACACTCAGTAGTGAGCTATACTGGTCACCAAAATAGCTCACACTCAGCGTTTGCCACTCCACATTGAGCACGCAGTACGCTAAAACAAAAGAAGCACCCCGCGGGGTGCTTCTTTTGTTTTAGCGCTACTTTATTTTGAAGGATGCTACTTGAACAGGGCAAGGGCCTTGATGAAGGTCTGGGAAACGCCCCAGGCCAGCGGCACACCCACAAACAGCCAGGCAATCACCAGCGCGCCAGTGGAACTGGGCGTGGCATCGGCGTTGGAATTCTGCGTTCTTGGTTCCATATCGAATTGAAAGTCAGGAAGTACGTGATGCGGCGGTTAGGCCACTGTTTTTTTGGCGGGCTCCTTCTCGAAGTACCGCTCGGCGACAGGCTTCACCAGGAAGTTGGCAACCAGGCCCACCACCAGCAGAATTGCCATGGTGTAGAACACCGACTGATACGCCGCCGCGCCCACCAGGCCTTTGTCTTTGGCGCTGCCGTGCAGATAGTTCACAATCACGGGGCCGAGTACGCCGGCCGTACTCCAGGCCGTGAGCAGGCGCCCGTGGATGGCGCCCACCTGCAGCTTGCCGAACAAGTCGGAGAGGTAGGCCGGGATGGTGGCAAAACCACCGCCGTACATGGTCAGAATCACGCAGGACACCACCACAAACAGCGTCAGCTGGGCGCCGGCGCCCAGGGTCGGAATCAGGGCGTAGAGCAGAATGCCCAGGCCGAAGTAGATGGCGTACGTGGTTTTGCGGCCCAGCTTATCCGAAGCCGACGACCAGAAGAAGCGGCCCAGCAAATTGAACAAGCTCAGCAAACCCACGAAGCCGGCAGCGGCAGCCGCCGTTACGCCGCGTCCGGCGCCCATGGCGGCATCCGAAAACGACTCCTGAATGAGTGGCGAAGCGGTTTCGAGCACGCCGATACCGGCCGTTACGTTCATGCACAGCACCACCCACAGCAGCCAAAATTGCGGCGTCTTGATGGCGTTGTCGGCCGTTACGTTGCCGGTGGTGATGAGGGCGTTGTGGTCGGTGGAAGGCACGTAGCCCGCGGGCTTCCAGTCATCGGCAGGCACCCGGATGGTCCAGACGCCGAACTGCATGAACAGCAAGTAAATCAGGCCCATAGCCAGGAACGTGGCGGCCACGCCCAGCGTGCCGGTACCAGCGGCCTTGAAGTGGTCCATGAGCATAACGGCCAGCGGCGAGCCAATCATGGCGCCACCGCCGAAGCCCATGATGGCCATGCCCGTAGCCACGCCCTTACGGTCGGGAAACCACTTGATCAGGGTGCTCACCGGCGAAATGTAGCCGATGCCCAGCCCAATGCCGCCCACGAAGCCGTAACCGAAATACACCAGCCAGATGTTGTGCAGGTGCACGCCCAGCGCGGCAATGAAGAAGCCGCCGCCAAAGCACAGCGCCGACGCCATCATGGCCTTGCGCGGCCCCACGCGCTCCAGCCACTTGCCAAAAATGGCGGCCGAAAGGCCCAGCAGCACAATGGCAATGGAGAAGATTACGCCCAGCTGCCCGGGCGTCCAGTCGGCCGGGGCCGGGGCGTCGGGGTTGCCGCTGATGAGGGCGCCCAGGGGCTTTTTGAACACGCTGAAGGCATATGCCTGCCCGATGGCCAGGTGCACCGCCAGCGCGGCCGGCGGCACCAGCCAGCGGTTGTAGCCGGGGCCGGCTACGGTGCGGCTACGGTCCAGTAAAGAATCTTCTGCCATGAGGAATGGTGGTTTTGGTGGTGAGGTAGAACAGAAACGCCCAAAGCACGACCGGAAGCCGTGCCTGATTTTTAGGAAGATATCGGCTTTGTACGCCGATTAGCGGCAAACGCCCAACTATTTTTTGCTAAAAAGCTATAGATCCGGCTTCTCTCCCAGCAGCTTCCCTCCTGCCCCGGCCACCCGATACCGCCGCGGCTACTCCCGGGCCGGCTGGCGCAGCAGCCAGCCGCGCAGGCCCTTCGCGCGCGAGGCCTGCAGAAAATCCTGTACCCCTGCGGCCATGGCCTGCGCCATGCGGCGCTGAGCGGCGGGGTCGGTCAGCACCTTTGCATCTTCGGGGTTGGAGAGAAAGGCCGTTTCCACCAGCGCGTTGGGGTACTCGGTGGGGCCATTCAGGCCGAAGTTGAAATTGCCGACCAGCCCCCAGCCCGGCAGGCCGGTCTCGGCCTGCATGCGCTGGTAGAGCGCCGCCGCCAGCGGCCGAAACGCCACGTAGCGGTAGAACGCCGCCGTGCCCCGCGCCGCCGCGCTGCCCGCCGAATTCACGTGGATGCTCACCAGCAGCGCGGGCCGGCGCTGGCGCAGCAGCAGCACCCGGTCGCCGTTGTCCACGGTGCGGTCGTCGGAGCGAGTCATGAGCACGCGGGCGCCGCGGCGCTCCAGCTCCTGCCGGAGCTGTTGGGCAATGGAGAGCGTGAGGTCTTTTTCGCGGATGCCGGCCGGGGTGGCCGCGCCGGTGTTGGTGCCGCCGTGGCCGGCGTCGATGGCGACCAGCAGGCCTTTCAGGCGCAGCTTGGCGGGCGGGTGCGCCACCTGCACCACCAGCGTATTGCGCACGTAGCCCACGTGGTAGCCCCAGCTTTGGCGGTGCCGCAGCGGCAGCACTATCCGAAACACGTCGGGCTGGGGCTGCTCGTAATACACGTCGCCCAACTCCTGCAGGCCGGCGCGCTGCGTTATCCAGTTGGTGTTGGATGTCGCCCCAAACACGTCCACGACCAGCCGGGTGGGGTTCTGGAGCAGCTGGGTGCGGTAGGGCAGGCGCTGGCTGAGCGGCAGGCGCACGTAGTCGTAGAGCGAGTCGCCCTGCACGCTCCACGAGCCGGTGAGCGAGGCCGGCACGAAGCCGCCCGGCGGCAGCAGACGCACCACTTCGGCAGGCACCCAGGCGTGCTGGCCGGTGGCCAGCTGCACCCGGTACTGGCCCGCGGCCCGCCCCACCACATGCAGCACCACCAGCGAGTCGAGGTAGCCGAGCTTGGCGCCGCCCAGCCGGTCTTCGCCCAGGCCGTAGTTTAGATACGCCAGCCCGCCTTGGGTGAGGGCTAACTGAGGCTGATCAGGGCTGAGGACCCGCACGGGCGCGGCGGTGGCAAGGGAATCGTGGCGGCCGTCGGGCAGGCGCAGGTGCAGCCAGAGGGGGCGGCCGGCGGGGCCGCCCAGCGTATCGGTGGTCGTGATAGTATAGGTGCCCTGGTAGATGCCGCGCTGCCCGCCGGCTTGCTCCGCTGGCAGCTCCAGCAGCGGCCGGCCGTTCATGAATGTGGCCTGCCCGCCCGGCTCGCCGGTCAGGCGCACCTGCAGCTGGTCGTCAGGGCTGAGCCATAGCTCGCCGCCGGGCACAGTTTCCGCCGTTTTTATCAGGCGCTGGGCCGCCGCCGGATTGGCCCCGAACATCAGCAGCAAGGCCAGCCACCAGCCGGCAGAAATCTTCTCAAAGGCTTTTCGCATGTGGCACCTCCCCTAATCAACATACATAAAAAGAGAGCCCCGCCAGGCGGCAGGGCTCTCCGATACAAGGAAAACAAGGCTATTCTTCGCGCACGGCTTCGCGCAGGTCTTTCACGTCGCGGCTGGTTTCCATGGCCGTAAACTCGGTCTGCAGAGCCCGGATGTGCAGCTCGTCGCGGCCTTTGATGTCGAGGCGTATTTTGCGGAACTGGGCGTTGAGGCGGCGGCTGATAACCGTGGCGTAGTCCCAGTCGCGCTGGGTCCAGGCTTTGCGGCGGGCCCGCACCTGCTGCATAAACTGCGTGAAGGCCGGCTCGATGGTGGCCGGCGTCAGCTGCTCGATACCGGCGTAAGTGCCCAGCAGCTCGTTGGCAAAGGTGTTGGCGTCGGCGTCGCTGACGGGCTGGCGCGCCCGGGCCCGCGACACGGAGTCGAAGCGGGCGGCACGGCGGCCGGCCACGCGCAGCTTGGCGGCGGCGCGGTCAGCCAGCGTATCGAGGTTGCGGACTTCGTCGCGCACCACTTCCTGGCGCTCACGCGGGGTGGTGTCGCAGGAGGTGAGCAACAGGGCAGCGCCGGCGGCCACGCCGGTAGCCGCCAGCAGGCGGAAGGTAGGGAACAGGTTCATGGGCGAAATGTACGTAACCTACCCCTACTCAGGTTAGGCCCGCCGCCCCGGTCGGCTTAGCGCTGCTGCAGCCGGAACGTGAAGGGCAGCTCGTAGATGACGGGCACGGCGCGCCCGGCCAGGCGGGCCGGAATCCACTGGGGCGGAATGGTGCGGCACAGGCGCAGGGCCTCCTCGTCGCAGCCGCCCCCGATGCCCATCAGCACCTTGTGGCCGGAGGCGCGGCCCAGCGTGTCGATGGCAAACGACACCAGCACCTTGCCCTGGATATTTTTATTCTGGGCCTGCATTGGGTAGTTGAGCTTGGCCATGTAGGCCGCCAGCGCCGCCTCGCCGCCCACAAACAGCGGCGGCTGCTGCACGCGGGTGCGGGTCCACTGGCCGGGGCTCACCTCCGCTTCGTACGGAATGTCCTCGATGGGACGGTAGAACAAGAGCTTGCCGGCGGTGTGGTCGTAGCGCTGCACCAGCACCTGGCGGCCGTCGCGCGTGAGGCTGAAATATTCCCAGACGCCCACCTTGCGGCCTTTGTCCATCTCGCCACTTTCCAGCTCGCTTTTGCGAATTCGTTGTTGCGCCGAAGCGCCGGGACATAGCAATAGCAGCCACAAGGCGCAAAGCGCCGCGAAAAAGTAAGATTGTTTCATACGGGTGGGAAGGAGGAAGTCGCGGCCGGCTCAGGGGGGATAGAGCACAGTGCCGCCAGAGCAAAAAAATTAGTGGTAAAGTTCAATTGCATCTTCACCGCTGCTGCCCCCGTTACATCCCGTTTTAGTATACATAGGCCCCGGAATGGCCTGATTAGCTTTCAAAAACGACATCCTGCCGGGGGAAAGCAAGAAGTTAGATTCCGGAAATATACAAGTGTTATAGCAGATACACAAGCCGTTGCAGCCTCAGCTCTCCGGATTATCGAGCTGGTCGCGCAGGTCGCGGAGCTGCGCCTGCAGGCCCGGCTGGTGCGGGCAGATTTTCTCCAAACGGCGCAGCAGCCGCAGCGCCCCGGCCGTGTCGCCAAGCATGCGGCGCATGGTGGCCCAGCCCGCCAGCGCCCCGAAATGGCGGGGCTCCAGCCGCAAGGTTTGCTGTACGTCGCGGATGGAGGCGCGGTACTCGCCACGCAGGTAATGGGCCGTCGCACGCTTGTTCCAGCCCTCAGCGTAGGCGGGCCGCGCCTGCACCAGCACGTCGAACTCGGCAATGGCCAGGGTGTAGTCGCCGGCGGCCATGGCGCGCATGCCCACCTCCAGGTGCTTGTCGAGGCGGTGGTCGTGGGTGGTGAGCCAGTGCTGCCAGATGCCGTTCTGCAGCGCCTCAATCTCCGTGGGGGCGGTGGCCTCGCGCAGCCGCGCAAACAGGTCGTCGGGGTTCATGGTCGTTATTGGTGGTTTGTTTTTCGGTGTTCGATGTTGGCAACAACCCGTAGGCTTTCACTTCAACGAAAACCGAAAAACAAACAACGAAAAACCCGTTAAAACAGCGCCGCCGCCACCTGCCGGATGCTCTCCGACTTGCCCATGCTGTAGTAGTGCAGGCAGGGCACGCCGTGGGCCATCAGCTCGCGGCTCTGGTTGATGCACCACTCAATGCCAATTTCGCGGGCCGCCGCGTTGTCGGGGGCCAGGTGCACGGCGTCGGCCAGCTCCTCCGGAATGTTGAGGTAGAAGGCTCGGGGCAGCATGGTAAGCTGGCTTTTGGTGGTGAGCGGCTTGAGGCCGGGGATGATGGGCACCGTGATACCGGCCTCGCGGCAGCGCTTCTCGAAGGCAAAAAACTGCTCGTTGTCGAAGAACATCTGCGTCACGATGTAGTCGGCGCCGCGGTCTACCTTGTGCTTGAGGTAGCGCAAATCGGCCCCGTAGTTCGGCGACTCGAAGTGCTTCTCAGGATAACCGGCCGTGCCGATGCAGAAGTCCGTAGCCCAGGTATCGTCCTGCTTCTCATCCAGATACGCCCCCTTATTCAGGTCCGACACCTGCCCGATCAGGTCGCAGGCATATGCGTGGCCGTCGGGGTCGGGCTTGAAGCTACCTTCCGACTTAATAGGGTCGCCGCGCAACGCCAGCACGTTGTCGATGCCCAGGAAGTGCAGGTCGATGAGGGCGTTTTCGGTTTCCTCCTTCGAGAAGCCGCCGCAGATGAGGTGGGGCACAGTGTCCACGTCGAAGCGGTTTTTGATGGCCGCGCAGATGCCTACGGTGCCGGGCCGCTTGCGCACGGTCTTCTTTTCCAACAGGCCGTTGGGGTGCTGGCGGTACACGTACTCCTCGCGGTGGTAGGTCACGTCAATAAACGGCGGTTTGAACTCCATCAGGGGCTCGATGTTGGAGAACAGGTTCTTGATGTTCTCGCCCTTTTTGGGGGGCAGGACCTCGAAGGAAAACAGCGTTTTGCCGTTGGCGCGGGTCAGGTGTTCGGTTACTTTCATATCGGTCGGTGGTCCGGCTCGTGCTGGTGGGCGCCTCACCCCCCGGCCCCCTCTCCGAAAAAGGAGAGGGGGAGCCTGACGCGTTATTGGGCAGTTGAGGTGAGGTGAAGTTTGATGGTGGCTATTGTTCGTCGGGGTTGTGTGAGGACCTGGGCGTTGGAAAACCGCAGCAGTCGGTAGCCTAACTCGGCAAGAAGTGCTGTGCGACCAGCATCGTAATCCTGCTGATCAGGCTGATAATGACCTTCGCCATCAACTTCCAGGATCAGCTTGTGGCGCAGGCTCACAAAATCCACGATATACCGGTCGATGCTGTGCTGGCGCCGGAACTTAGCCCCCAGTGCATTGCCACGCACCAGCTGCCAAAGGGCTTCTTCCGCTTCCGTGGGCGCATGGCGCATAGCCCGACTTCGGTCTTTCAGGCTGAGCTTGCCATACTGCCGCTTGTCGGTGGTAAAGGCCTTTTCCTGTGGCAGAACAACCTCTGACCGGTCCATCGTCTGGCTCCCCCTCTCCTTTTTCGGAGAGGGGGCCGGGGGGTGAGGCGTCTCGTCAGGTTCGTTGCGACGGTCCATGCGCTACTCTGCCGTTACGGGCACCGCCGCCGGCTCGTAGTTCAGGTTCGGCATCAGCCAGCGCTCCAGCTCCGGCAGCGGCATGTGTTTGCGCGCGGCCATATCGGCTACCTGGTCCTGGCCGATGCGACCGAGGCCGAAGTAGCGGCTGTCGGGGTGGGCGTAGTAGAGGCCGCTCACGGAGGAGGCGGGGTACATGGCCAGGTTTTCGGTGAGGCGGATGCCGGTGGCGGTTTCGGCGTCGAGCAGGTTGAACAGGGTAATTTTCTCAGTGTGGTCGGGGCAGCCGGGGTAGCCGGGGGCGGGGCGCACGCCT
The DNA here is from genome assembly GCF_000737515.1 of Hymenobacter sp. APR13. Lineage (NCBI taxonomy): Bacteria > Pseudomonadati > Bacteroidota > Cytophagia > Cytophagales > Hymenobacteraceae > Hymenobacter > Hymenobacter sp. APR13. The sequence continues at coordinate 2,135,454 of NZ_CP006587.1, read as the reverse complement.
TTGTATTTCTCCTGAATCAGGTCCTCGTTGGTGAGGTTCTCGGCCGGGTCGTAGCCCCAGAACTCCTCCCGTACGCGCTGGTGCAGGCGCTCGGCAAAGGCCTCAGCGAGGCGGTCGGCCAAAGCCTTCATCAGGATGCTACTGTAGTCGTCGTGCTCGGCCTCGAACCGCTCCAGGTGCTTTTCAATACCGATGCCGGCCGTGACAGCAAAGCCGCCGATGTAGTCGGCCCGGCCGGTTTCGAGCGGGGCCACAAAGTCGGAGAAGGCCAGGTTGGGCACGCCCTCGGCCTTTTCGCTCTGCTGGCGCAGGGTGAAAAACTCGGTGGCTACTGTCTGGCGGGTGTCGTCGGTGAACACCTGCACGGTGTCGTGGCCGACGGTGTTGGCGGGCCAGAAGCCGATGACGGCGCGGGCCGTGAGCAGCTTCTCGTCGATGATCTGGCGCAGCATCTTCTGGGCGTCTTGGAAGAGCTGGGTGGCGGCCTCACCCACGTTCGGGTCTTCCAGGATGCGCGGGTAGCGGCCTTTCAGCTCCCAGGTCTGGAAGAACGGCGTCCAGTCGATGTAAGTGGCCAGCTCGGCCAGGTCGTAGTCTTCCAGAGTTCTGGTGCCGAGGAAGGTGGGCTTCACGATGGGCGTAGCGGCCCAGTCGGCTTTGAACCCGTTTTCGCGGGCGGCCTCGATGGTCAGGTAGTTTTTGTCGCGCTGGCGGCCGGCGTAGTCCTCGCGCAGCTGGCGGTACTCCTCGCGCACGGTGCGGGCGTACTCCGCATCGGCCGAGCCGAGCAGGGCGGCGGCCACGCCCACCGAGCGGGAGGCGTCATTCACGTGCACGATGGGGCCGCTGTAGTTGGGCGCGATTTTCACGGCGGCGTGCAGGCGCGAGGTGGTAGCGCCGCCGATGAGCAGCGGGGTTTTCAGGCCGCGCTTTTCCATCTCCTGAGCCACGTACACCATCTCATCCAGGCTCGGCGTAATCAGCCCGCTCAGGCCGATAACGTCCACCTGCTGCTTCTGGGCTTCGTCGAGGATGCGCTCCAGCGGCACCATCACGCCCAGGTCTACGATGTCGAAGTTGTTGCAGGCCAGCACCACGCCCACGATGTTCTTGCCGATGTCGTGGACGTCGCCTTTCACCGTAGCCAGCAGGATTTTACCGGCCGTCTGCCGGTCGCCGCTCTGCTTGTCGGCCAGCAGGTAAGGCTCCAGGTAGGCCACCGCCTTCTTCATCACCCGGGCCGATTTCACTACCTGGGGCAGGAACATCTTGCCGGCCCCGAACAGGTCGCCGACCACGTTCATGCCGGCCATCAGCGGGCCTTCAATCACCTCCAGCGGGCGGCCTACCAGCTGCCGCACTTCCTCGGTATCCTGGTCGATGAACTCGGTAATGCCTTTCACCAAGGCGTGTTGCAGGCGCTCCTTCACCGGCAGGCTGCGCCAGGCGTCGGCTACCACTTCCACTTTGTCTTTCTGCTTCACCGTGTCGGCGAAGTCCACGAGGCGTTCGGTGGCGTCGGGGCGGCGGTTGAGCAGCACGTCTTCCACCAGCTCCAGCAGGTCCTGCGGCACCTCGTCGTACACGGCCAACTGGCTGGGGTTCACGATGCCCATGTCCAGGCCGGCGCGGATGGCGTGGTAGAGGAAGGCCGAGTGCATGGCCTCGCGCACTACGTCGTTGCCGCGGAACGAGAAGCTGATGTTCGAAACACCGCCGCTGGTGAGGGCACCGGGCAAGTTCTGCTTGATCCAGCGGACCGCCTCGATGAAGTCCAGCGCGTAGTTGCGGTGCTCCTCCATGCCGGTGCCCACCGTCAGGATATTGGGGTCGAAAATGATGTCCTCGGCCGGGAAACCGACTTCGTTCACTAGGATGTCGTAGCTGCGCCGGCAGATTTCGATGCGCTTCTCGTAGTTGTCGGCCTGGCCGTTCTCGTCGAAGGCCATGACCACCACGGCCGCGCCGTACTGGCGCACGGTGCGGGCCCGTTGCCGGAACACCTCCTCACCTTCCTTCAGGGAAATGGAGTTGACGATGCTCTTGCCCTGCACGCACTTGAGGCCGGCTTCCAGCACGCTCCACTTCGAGGAGTCAATCATGACGGGCACCCGCGAAATGTCGGGCTCCGAGGCAATCAGGTTCAGGAACGTGGTCATGGCCTGCTCCGAGTCGAGCATACCCTCGTCCATGTTCACGTCGATAACCTGCGCGCCGCCTTCCACCTGGTCGCGGGCTACCTGCAGGGCTGCCTCGTAGTTGCCGGTGCGGATGAGGCGGGCGAAGGCGCGGCTGCCGGTCACGTTGCACCGCTCGCCTACGTTCACGAACAGGCTGTCGGGGTACACGCCAAACGGTTCCAGGCCGCTCAGACGGGTGGCTCTGGGCACTTCCGGTAAGAGGCGCGGCGCGTACTTTTCGGCCAGGCGGGCCAGCTCGCCGATGTGCTGGGGCGTGGTGCCGCAGCAGCCGCCCACCACCGTCACGAGGCCGTCGGCCAGGTAGCCCTCCACTACGCCCGCAAATTCCTGGGCCGACTCATCGTAGCCGCCAAAGGCGTTGGGCAAGCCGGCGTTGGGGTAGGCCGAAATGTGTACGTCGGCAATGCGGCTCAGCTCCTTGATGTATACTTTGAGCTGGTCGGCGCCGAGGGCGCAGTTCAACCCCACGCTCAGCAGCGGCAAATGGCGGATGGAGTTCCAGAACGCCTCCACCGTCTGCCCGCTCAGGGTGCGGCCCGAGGCATCGGTTATCGTACCCGAAATCATGACGGGCACCACTTTGCCGCCCTCGTCAAAGAACTTCTGCACCGCGAACAGGGCGGCCTTGGCGTTGAGCGTGTCGAAGATGGTTTCGATGAGCAGCGCGTCGGAGCCGCCGTCCACGAGGCCGCGCACCTGCTCCAGGTAGGCGGTGGCCAGCTCATCGAACGTCACGGCCCGGAAACCGGGGCGGTTCACGTCGGGCGAGAGGCTGGCGGTGCGGTTGGTGGGCCCCACGGCCCCCGCCACGAAGCGCGGCTTGTCGGGCGTGAGGGCCGTAAAGGCATCCGCCGACTCCCGCGCCAGCCGCGCCGACTCGTAGTTCAGCTCATATACAATGTGCTCCAGCGCGTAGTCGGCCTGGGCGATGGTGGTGCCGCTGAAGGTGTTGGTTTCCACCATGTCGGCCCCGGCGGCGAAGTACTCGTCGTGAATGCCCCGGATGATGTCGGGGCGGGTGAGGCTGAGCAGGTCGTTGTTGCCGCGCAGGGGCTTGGGGTGGTCGGCGAAGCGCGTGCCCCGGAAATCCTCCTCCGTGAGCGTGTGGCGCTGGATCATGGTGCCCATGGCGCCGTCGAGAATCAGCACGCGCTGACGCAGGATGTCGTGGAGGGGGGACGTAGTGGCGGGGGCAGGGAGGACGGTCGGCATATCGGCTCTTCTAAAGAAAATCAGCAGCAAAAAGTGCCTATCCAGAAAGAGCCGCGCGGGACGCGAATCCTGTTCTTATCTTCTTCCAGCGCCCGCAAAGGCCCTGAAAAGGGAATTAGCACCTTGTTTTATTTCAGGTTGCTAAGACGTCATCGGGCCCAATCCCTCGGTCTTTCTGGATAAGTAACGCAGCGAAGATACAACCGGAAACCCAGGAATTGCAACGGGCCGCGTTGGCAGTGCGGAGCGTTTGGTGAAATGGGCACAATGAGGCGTTGAATTCTTCGTTGAAATGAGAGGCGGTTTGCCTGGTTTGAGTCTTGCATATCACTTACTCTTTTATCATGCTACCACTATCCTACGCCGCCGGGGTTGCCGCCCTGCTCCTGGCTCCGCTCCTCAGCCCCGCTCAAACCCTGACGCCGCGCGGCCTGACGGGCACGTATTACCGGGGGCAGAATTTCGAGCGGGCCGTACTGACGCGCATTGACAACCAGCTGGATTTTGAGTGGCGCAAATTGCCGCCCGCCCCGGGCGTACCGGCCGAGCATTTCTCGGTGCGCTGGACGGGTTTTCTGGAAGCGCCCGTGACGGGCCAGTACGTGCTGCACCTGACCGTGGACGACGGCGTGCGGATGTGGCTGGACAACCAGCTGCTGTTCGACTCCTGGCGCGACCAGCACTTTACCAAGGGCCAAGCCCGCGTGCGGCTGGAGGCCGGGAAGCGCTACGCGCTGCGGGTGGAGTACTACCAGAACGCGCTGGACTCCCGGCTGCTGCTGGCCTGGCAGCGGCCCGACGCGTCGATAACGGATTTCTTCGGCGGGCAGTCCAACATTCAGCCCATTCCAATGAGCTACCTCTGGTCGGCGCGGCCAGTGCGGGTTAAGCTCGCTACCGCCGCCGACACGGCCGCTTTTATGGCCGCCCGGCGGGCCCGTATCACGTCTGTGCCCGCCAAAGCGGCTCTGGTCATCGGCTACCGCCCGCGCCCCGCGTCCGCCCCACTGCCCAAGCCCCGCCCCGCCGCCCCGGCGAAGCCGGCTCCCCGGTCCGTCGGGGTCGCCCGGCCGCTTCCGCCTAAAAACGACCCGCCGGCGCTGGCGGAGCTGGGCAACCTGGCCAGGGGCGCGGCCGTCACGCTGCCCAACCTGTACTTCGCCCAAAGCACAGCGGAGCTGCTGCCCTCCAGCCTTCCTACGCTCAACGAGCTGGCCCAGACGCTGCGCCGCCAGCCCGGCCTGCGCCTGGAAGTGGCCGGCCACACCGATAACGTGGGCGAGGCCCACCTGAACCTGCGCCTCTCCCAGCAGCGGGCCCGGGTGGTGCGCCGCTACCTGGTGCAGCAGGGCATCGACTCGGTGCGGCTGCTGGCGCGGGGCTACGGCGGCACGCGCCCCGTGGCCGACAACCGCGACCCGCAGCAGCGCCCCCGCAACCGCCGGGTGGAAGTGGTGGTGCAGTAGCCCGCAGTATGCTAACAATTTGATAACCTGACGACAACCCTCTTGTATACAAGGATGGCGGAACGTAGCGGGTGCTTTTTCGCTTGCGCTATGTGAGAGGCATGGCAGGGCTATCCGAAAGCCGTATCTTACGCCTCGCCGTCTGTCACTTATCTGATTTCCAGCTGCCGATTACCCTTGTTGCTTCCTTACCGCTACCACTTTCTGTTGTTGCTTTTGCTGCTGGCCGGCGCCGGTTCAACCCAGGCCCAGCAGCTGCTGCTGACCGGCCGCATTACGGAGGCCGCCACGGGCAAGCCGGTGCCATTCGCGTCGGTGTTCGTGCCCGGCACCACGGCCGGCGCCACCGCCGATGAAAACGGCCGCTACACCCTCAGCACCGCCCCGGCCGACACGGTGGTGGCTTCGGCCATGGGCTTTGCGGCCCTGAAAAAACCCATCCGGCAGCAGGCCGCGCGCCAGACCATCGACTTTGCGCTGGGCGCCGGGGCCGTGAGCTTGGGCGAGGTGGTGGTGCGGCCCCGCGAGAATCCGGCCTACGCCATCATGCGGCGCGTGCAGCAGCAGAAACCCCGCAACAACAAGGCCCAGCTGGATGCCTTCGAGTTCGACTCTTACAACCGCACCGAAATCAGCCTCAACAACCTGCCCTCGGAGCTGAGCAACCGCAAGGTGCTGCGCCAGATGACGGCCGTGGCCGACAGCCTGGGGCTGGAGCGCGGCGCCAACGGCAAGCCAGTGGTGCCCATCTTCGCCACCGAAATCGACTCGCGCTACTACGTGCTGCGCCAGCCGCTGCGCCGCCGCGAGGAAATCCGGCACAGCCGTATGCGCGGCATGGCCCCGCGCGAGGGCTCGGTGATTTCGCAGGTCACGGGCTCCTCGTTTCAGGACTGGGACTTCTACCGCAACTGGCAGCAAATCATGGGCAAGGACTTCGTGTCGCCGATTGCCGACGGCTGGAAGTTCTCCTACGAGTACGAGCTGCAGGACTCGGTTTTCATTGGCAAAGACTACTGCTACCAGCTGGCCGTGACGCCGCGCCGCGCCCAGGACCTGGCCTTCACGGGCACCATCTGGATTACGGCCGACAGCTACGCGCTACGCCGTATCGACGTGTATGTCAGCCCCGAAGCCAACCTCAACTTCATCGACCAAATCAAGGTAAAGCAGGACCTGACGCCCACGGCGGCCGGGCCCTGGCTGCCGCTGCAGACGCGAGTGGTGGTGGGCATCCGGCCCCTCCAGCAAAGCACTGGCGTGGTGGCCCGCTTTGTCACCATCAACTCCAACTTCGAGGCCCAGAAAGAGCACCCGCTGGCTTTCTACGACCGGCCGCTGGAAACCCTGGCTGCCCCGGTGGGCCCGGCCAGCAAAGAGCCCGACAATTTCTTTGAGCTGAACCGGCCCGATACGCTGAGCGTGCAGGAGCAGCGCACCCTGATGGTGCTGGATTCGGTGCGCAAGCTGCCGGCCGTGCGCTCGTTACTGGAGGTGGCTGATGTGGTGGTGAACGGCTACTACCGGGTGGGCAAGTTCGACCTGGGGCCGGTGCTAGCCACCGTGGGCTACAACAACATCGAGGGGCTGCGGCCGCGCATCGGGTTCCGAACCACGCCCGAAATCAGCCGCGACTGGACGGTGCGGGCTTACCTGGCTTACGGCCTGCGCGACGGCCGCTTCAAGTACGGCGCCCGCGCCACCCACGTCCTCGACCGCCGCTCCTGGACCACTGTCGGCTTCGAATACCGCCACGACCTCGACCAAGTGGCCCTGCTCGACAACGATTACGCGCTGGAAAACCCGCTGTTTGAGGCCTCGGCCCGCCTCGGCAACATCGACAACGGCCGGCCTATCCTCCGCGACCTGTCGGCGCTATCGTTGCAGTCGGATCTGTTCCGGGGCTTCACCCAGAAGGTCACGTTCCGGCACCAGCAGTTCCGGCCGCTCTACCGCTTCGCCTACTACACCGGCGACGTGCGCGTGGGCGCCCCCACCGACGACCAGTTCAGCTTGTCGGAAATCGTGCTGGAGTCGCGCTACGCGCCCGACGAGGTGCTGGTGCAGAACGAAAATCAGAACCGCCGCACCTCGTTCGGCCTCAAGCGCCTGCCCATCACCACGCTACGCTACACGCTGGGTCTCAACTGCTTCCTAGGCGGCGACTTCCGCTACCACAAGCTCAACCTGCTGGTGGAGCAGAGCGTGCGCCTGGGCCAGCTGGGCCGCAGCACCTACACGCTCGATGCGGGCTACATTCCGAGCACCGTACCGTATCCGGTGCTCAAAACCCACCTCGGCAACCAGTCGCCGTTCTACAACGCCGGGGCCTACAACCTGATGCGCTTCTTCGAGTTCGTGAGCGACCGGTACGTGGCCCTGCGCCTCGACCACCGTTTCGAGGGCTTCCTGCTGAACTCGGTGCCGGCCATCAGGCAGCTGAACTGGCGCCTAGTGGCCACCGGCAACGTGCTCTACGGCGGCGTAGCCCGCGCTAACGACGCCATCATCCCGCAGCTCGACCCCGCCAGCGGCGAGCCGCTGCCCCGCTTCCAGCCGCTAGGCCGCCTGCCCTACACGGAGGTCGGCTACGGCGTCGAAAACATCTTCCGGGTGGCGCGCGTTGATTTCCTGCACCGCCTCACCTACCGAAACTCGCCGGGAGCCCGTAACTTTGGGGTGAAATTCAGTTTGCAGTTTAGCCTGTAAGGTTGGATATTGATTTGCCAGAACGTTGTTCCGAGCTTGCCGAGGAATCGCAGAAAGCCGCACTGATTATCACCAACTTATTACCTCACCGCCTGCAACCCCGGAGCCACTTTGCGGCTCTCCAATGAATCAAAACCTCCCGCTTTTTGTAAAAGAGCTTATGGCATACGAAGTAGATAACCTGACCCTGGCCGAAGCCACCCGGCACGCTCCCTTCGTCGATTACGCCCGCTGCGTAGACGACAGCCAACGCCCCTACAACCACGTAGGCGACTGGCCTGCGGAAGGCGAGCTGTACCCGGTGCGCGTAGTCGATTCGCGCACCGAAGGCATACCGCTCATCCACGTGCTGGGCTTTCAGGGCGAAGCACCCTTTTACAACGCTTTTGCCCCCCACCGTTTCGAAGTAATTCTGACCGTGTGGCTGAACTAAGCCCTTTCTGATTTTCTGACCCGCAAGCTTCCCCGACCGGCCCTGTGCCGGCCGGGGAAGTTTGCGTTTGGGCCTGTCGGCAAGGCGGTTATGCGGTCGGTGACTCACGATTGCTGCTGCCCGCGTAGCAGGCCGTGGCTGAAGCTACTTTTCTGGCTTGCCTGGCATTTTTATACTTAATTAATAATATATTATACAAAATATCGAATCAAACACCCTGATCTGATGAACGCAGCGCAGTACTGGCACCGGCTGCTCGGCATTCGCACCCCGGAGGCAACTACCGTCTGGCTGTTTTTCCTGCACCACTTCCTGCTGGGAGCCGGCACCATGCTGGTGTACGTGACGGCCTCGGTGGTGCTGCTGGAAAGCCACCCCGACCACAGCCTGCCGCTCTCGTACCTGGTGGCGGCACTGGCGCTGGTGCTGGTGGGGCGCGCCTACGCCCGGCTGGAGCACCGGCTGTCGTTACGGTATCTGGCGGTGTGGGTGCTGGTAGCGGTGCTGCTGCTCACGGGCGGGGTGGCGGCGCTGCTGCTGCTGGGCCACTCGCTGGCGGCGGTGCTGGCCTTGGTCGTGGGCTACCGCCTGATTTATCTGCTCACCAACCTGGAATTCTGGGGGCTATCGGCGCTGGTGTTTGATGTGCGGCAGAGCAAGCGGCTGTTCAGCCTCATCAGCGCCGGCGACCTGCCGGCTAAAGCCCTGGGGGCCGTGCTGGCCACCACCGTCTATGCTCATGCCCAACTAACGTTGCTACTGGCGACGGCGCTGCTGCTGTATGCCAGCACGTTTTTCACGTTGCGCGCCATCTTGCGGCGGCACCCGCTGCACGCGCGCCACATGCCGGCGCGGCCCTGGCAGCCGGCGGCCGTATCGTGGCTGCCGGGTGGCACCGCGCTGGTAAGGGCCATGGGGCTGGGCGTGCTGGCGCTGGCGGCCGTGATGGCCGGCACCGAGTACCTGTTTTTCGTGAACGTAAAGCAGCGCTACCATCACTATACTGACCTGATTGCCTACATCGGGCAGGTACTGGCCATTACGTATCTGCTGGCCACGGTCTTTAAGCTCCTGATTTCGAGGCCGACGCTGGAACGGCTGGGGGCGCGTCGGGCGCTGGCGGTGCTGCCACTGGCGCTGCTGGTAGCGGTGCTGCTGTTTGTACCGCTGCAAGCCCTGGGCCTCACCGAAAACCGGGTGCTGCTCTACTGCTGCACGCTGTATCTGCTGGTGGAAGTGCTGCGCCGGGCGGTGTTCGACCCAATTTTTCTGGTGCTACTGCAGCCGCTGAGTGCGGTGCAGCGCTTGCAGGGCCACACTACCCTCAAGGGCCTGTATGAGCCGCTAGGCATGGCGCTGGCGGGGGGGCTGTTTTTGGGGTTGCCGCTGCTGGGGCTGCGCAGCACCTGGGGCCATCTGGTGTGGATGGGGCTGCTGCTGGTAGCGGCGCTGTGGCTGCTGCACCGGGCCTACCAGCACTACCTGGCCGAGCTGCACGAAGCACTGGAGCTACGCTTCATCGACCACCGGGAGCTGGCACTGCCCGATACGGCGCGGGCCCTGATGCTGCGCAGCCTTGGCAGTTCGCGGCCTACTGAGGTGCTACCTGCGCTGCAGTGGCTGCAGGTGCATTTTCCGGAGGCCCTAGCGGAGGCGGCTCCGACCCTGCTCCATTACCCCAACGACCAGGTGCGTAGCCAGGCGCTGCTGCTACTGCCCAGCAGCCAGTTGCCACCGGAGGTATTGCACCGGCTGGCCACCTCCGACCCTGCTCCGCACCTGCGCCAGGCGGCGGCTCAGCGCCTCGGCAGCCACCCCTCACTGGCTCTGGAAACTCTGCAAACCTTGCTGGACCTGACCGACGTGGCAACCTGCGCTGGTGCGCTGCATGGGCGGCTGGCCACCAAGCCCAACTGCCCACTCGCCCAGGAAAGTTTGGCCCGGCTGCTGGATCTGCCTACCCCGGCCGCGCGCCAGGCAGTGCTGGGGCTCAGCCACTACCTGCCCACTCCGCAACAGGCGGCACTGCTGCACCAAGCGCTACACAGCCCCGACCCCAGCGTGGTGCTGGCCGGACTGCGCGCCGTGCTGCAGATGCCAGCCGCAGTACACGCCACCCTCGACCTGGCCCCGGCCGTGCTGCGGCTGCTGCCACACGCCGCCTTCAGGGCTCCTGCCACTGCCTGCCTCGTGCAGCTCGCTGATGTGGCCCTGCCTCACCTGCGCCAGGCACTACGGCCGGAAGTGCCAACCACACCGACTTCGCTGCATCTGCCCGCTATCCTGGGCCGCATTGCGAGTCCGGCGAGCCGGCTGCTGCTGTTGGAACTGGTGCAGCGCCCCGCGTTGCCGCTACGCGCCGCCGCCCTGCGGGCCCTGCGCAACTTTCACCCTCATCCCACCGACCGGCCACTGTTCAAGCAGCTGCTGCGTGAGGAAATAACGCTGGCACACCGCCTGCTGCGCGGGCTGGGCACTGCGCCGGCTGGGCCGCTGGCTGCCAGCCTTACCTATGAGCTGGCCAACCTGCAGCAGCGTATCTTCAGCTTGCTGGTGCAGCTCTACGAAACCACCACCGTGGTGCAGGCGCAGCGCAACTTGGCGCAGGCCAGCCCGGAGCGGCGCGCCAATGCCTTAGAGCTGCTCGACAATGTGCTACCGCGTAGTCTGTACCTGGCCCTGCAGGCCGTACTCGACGACCATCTGCATCCGGCCGAAAAGGCCCGCCTCCTCGACGACCTGCTGCCCCCGCTGCCCGGCACCGAAGCGCTAAGCGCGTTTGTGGTGCGTCAGGGTGAGGCCGTATTCTCCGCCTGGACCCTCAGCGTAGCGTTGCGCCACTGGCGGCCCACCGCCCACGACCTGCGCTGGCTGCTGCCTTACCTGCACTCCGACCAGCCCCTGCTGCGCGAAAGTGCCCTGCTGGCCCTGGACCATCTTCGTATTAACGGCTACGCGCATTTTCAGCAGCTGCTGGCCGCTCATCCCTCCCTTTCAGCCTACCTCATGCATCCCGCCCCCGATACCGCCGCCGTTTCCATCATCGAGCAGGTGTTACTGCTCAAAAGCACGGCTTTGTTTGCCGAAACGCCCGAAAACGTACTAACCAGCATCGTGGCAATCCTACAGGAAGTCAGCTACACCGACGGGCAGGTAATCTTCCGCAAAGGCGAGCTGGGCTCCTGCCTGTTTGTGGTATATGCCGGCGAGGTTGACATCCTGGATGGGCCGCGGCAGCTGGCCCGCTTCGGAAAGGGCGAGTGTTTCGGCGAGCTGGCTCTGTTCGATGCCGAGCCGCGGTCGGCCGCGGCGGTGGCCGCCGGTCCGGCCCGCCTGTTCCGGCTGGATCAAGAGGATTTCTACGAGCTGATGGAGGAGCGCGGCGAGGTGCTCCGCAACGTAGTGCGGGTGCTTTGCCAGCGCCTGCGCCGCCAGAATGAAATGGTGGGGTGAATTTTGGTGATTGAGGTGATGAGGTGATGAGGTGATGAGGTGATGAGGTGATGAGGTGACAGGTGACAGGTGACAGGTGACAGGTGACAGGTGACAGGTGACAGGTGACAGGTGACAGGTAAAGAAAGAACGTCATTCCGAGTGGAGCGAGGAATCTCGCTAGCGGGCTAATCCCAAAAAACACGGTCGTCTGAGAATATTCGTCTGGCTCCCCCTCTCTGAAGGAGAGGGGCCGGGGGGGGGTGAGGCCCAGGTCAGCACGCGAGATGCTTCGGCTACGCCTCTGCATGACGTTCTTCTTCATCACCTCATTACCCCATCACCTCATCACTTATTCCAGCACTTCATACAGCAGCACCGGCTCGGCTTTGTTCTTGAGGCGCACCTCGCCCACGGCTTGGCACCGAAATGAGTCCTGCACGCGGGTATGGATGGCGTCGGTAATGAGGATCTGGTGGCGCTGGGCGGCATCCTGCAGGCGCTGGCCCAGGTTCACCACATCCCCAATGACGGTGTAGTCGAGGCGGCGCAACGTGGCCGAGCCGATGTTGCCGGACACCATTTCGCCGGAGCTGATACCGATGGACACGGCCGGCTCGTAGTCCAGGCTTTCGGGCAGGGCCCGCGGGATGGCCTGCACAAGGCTGCGCACGGCCAGCGCGGCATCAATGGCCCGGTCGAGGTGGTAGTCGCCGCGGAATACGGCCATTATAGCATCGCCAATGAATTTATCGACGTAGCCGCCCTGCGCAATAATCTCCTTCACCATCTGGTCGAAGTAGGTATTAAGCATGGCCACTACCTCCTGGGCCGGCATCTTTTCAGCCAGCATCGTGAAACCACAGATATCAATGAAAACCACCGTGGCCTGCACGGTTTCGCTGGCCAGCAGCCGGTTGCTGAACTCGGGCCGGGCCATGAACTTGAGCACCGTTTCGTCCACATAGAGGCGTAGCACCTTGTTTTCCTCCATCATGTGCAGGGCCGTGCGCAACTCCTGCACCTGGGCAATGGTTTTCTCGATGGTCAGTTCCAGGTCGTTGAAATCCACCGGTTTGCACACGAAGTCGAAGGCCCCGCGGTTCATGGCCGTCCGGATGTTGGCCATGTCGCCGTAGGCCGAGACTATCACCGTTTTCACCACCGGGTTGGTATCGCGCAGGCGTGTGAGCAGCGTCAGGCCGTCCATCACGGGCATGTTGATGTCGGCCAGCACCACGTCGATGTCGGGGTGGGCGGCCAGCACGGCCAGGGCCTCTTCGCCGTTGCCGGCAAACAGAAACTCGTAGGCTTCCTCCCGGATTTTGCGGCGGAAGCGCTGCCGGATCAGCAGCTGCAGGTCGGCTTCATCGTCAACTACCAGAATCTTGGTTTTCATGCGGCCGGTTCCAAACTGAGCTTATGTTTGAGGGCGGCGAAATCCACGGGCTTGGCCAACAGGTCTTCGGCGCCGTCGTAGCGGGCCTGCTGGCGGCTGGCGTCGTCGGCATTGGCCGTGAGCATCAGCACGCGGGTGGCAGGCAGCTCGTGGCTGGACCGGATGCGCCGCAACAACTCCAGGCCGCTCATGCCCGGCATATTGATATCGGAAAGTACCACGACGGGCTCGGTGGGGTGCTGGTGCAGGTACTCCAGGGCGTCCTCGCCCGAAAACACGAACGTGAACAGGTGCTCTCCGCTGCGAATCTCGCGGCGGAAGCGCAGCTCAAACAACGGCTTCACGTCCGTTTCGTCGTCGACTACCAGTATGTTCATCGTAGCAGTCTTAATAGGTAAGATGATGGCAGATGCCTTTCAGAAGAGCAATTTACATATACTTAACAAATATATTTTATAACTATTTTGCTTGATTTATTCCTCTACATCCAGCGGCAGCCGGATAATAAATTCGGTAAACTCGCCTTCCTGCGTATCCACTGACAGCGTGCCGCCATGCACGCGCGTCACCATATCGTAGCTCAATGACAAACCCAGGCCGGTGCCTTCGCCGGGCGGCTTGGTGGTGAAAAACGGCTGAAATACCTTATCGGTAAGGGCAGCGGCAATGCCGGTGCCGTTGTCGCGCACCCTGATTTCCACCTCGCTCGTGTGGCGGCGGGTGCATACCCTCACTTCCGGCTGGTAGGGCCGGGCCACGTTGCGCTGCTTCTCGGCCACGGCATAGAAAGCGTTGGTGAACAGGTTGAGCAGCACCCGGCTCAGGTCCTGCGGCACTACTTCCACCAAGCCCATGTGAGGGTCGAGGTGGGTGGTGATGAGCACGTTGAAGTTTTTGTTTTTGGCCCGCAGACCATGGTAGCTCAGACGCAGGTACTCGTCTACCAAGGCATTGAGGTCGGTGGGGCGGCGCTGGCCGGTGCTGGCGCGCGAGTGTTCCAGCATGCCCTTCACGATGCTGTCGGCGCGGTGGCCGTGCTCGGCTATTTTCTGCTGCATGCCGTCCAGGTCCTGCAACAGGGCGCTCAGAACAGCGCGGCGGGCAGCGAGCAAGGGCTCGGCGTCCAGCTCTTGGCGAAGCTCGGCCAGCAGCTCGCCACTCACTTCCGCAAAATTGTTGACGAAGTTGAGTGGGTTCTGGATTTCGTGGGCCACGCCAGCCGTCAGCTCCCCGAGGCTGGCCATCTTCTCGCGCTGCACCAGCTGGCTCTGGGTGGCCTGCAGCTGGTGCAGGGCCTGGTCGAGGTTGTCGCGCTGTTGGGCTATCTGGTCGTTACGCTCATTGAGCTGGCGGTTGGCGCGCTGCTTGAGCACGATGTTGCGCCACAGCAGCGAGGCCAGCACCAGCAGGCCGCCCAGCCCGGCCAGCAGCGCATAAAGCTGCTGGCGCTGGCGGGCGCTTTTCTGGGCCTGCAGCTGGCGGGTTTTGGTGAGCAAGGCTATCTGCTGCTGCTTTTTATCCAGCTCGAAACCGTAGCGCAGGGCGCTGGTCTGGCGCTGCACTTCCTCGCCCGACAGCGTATCCTTATAAGCCACAAACAGCTGCAGATACTGAAAGGCACGCGCCGAGTCGTGGCGGGCAGAGTAGGCGCGGGCCAGCACATCGCTGGCGTTGCGGATGTTTTCGTTGTTGCGGTGCTGCTGGCTGAGCTGCAGGCCGTGCCGGGCCAGGGCAATGGCACTGTCGGGTTGGCTGAGGGCCAGGTACACGCGTGCCAGAATGAGCTCGGCGGCGGGCAAACTGAACATGTCGTTGCCGGTGCGGGTAAGCTGGCGGGCGCGCTGGCCGTGCAGTAGGGCCAGCGCGTAGCGGCCTTGCTCCTCGTAGAGCTCGGCCACATCAATTTCATCAATGGTCTCGCTCTTGCTGTCGCCCAGCTTGCGGTTGAGGGCAATGGCCTGCTGGTAGCTAGCCAGCGCCAGTTGGTAGCGTTGCTGCTGCTGGTAGGAGTTGCCCAGCACGTTCAGGGCCGAGGCTATGGCGCGCTCATCCCCGATCTTGCGGGCGTCGCGCAGGGCGGTTTGCAGCACCAGCACGGCGCTGTGGTAATCGCCCACCTGGTGGTAGATGTTGCCCAGCGTGGCGCGCAGCCGCACCTGGGCCTGCGGGTCGCCCACCTGCTCGGCCAAATGCAGGCCCTTCAGGGCGGCCTGCACGGCGGGCACCGGGCTGCCCTGCACCATGTAAATCAGGCTGAGCTGCATGTACACGTTGCTAAGGCCGGCGAGGTCGGCGCGGCGCGTAAACAGGCGGCGGGCCTGCTCGGTGTATTGCAGGGCGGGCGTGTAATCGGCCTGGCGGCGGTAGAGCGTGCCCAGGCGGAGCAGCGCTTGGCCTTCCCCTACCGGATCGGCAATCTGACGGGCCAGGGCCAGCGCCTGCTTGGTCAGGGCAATGGCTTCTACCGGTTGCTGCTTGCCTACTTCCGTAGCCAGCGCCTGCAGGCTGCGTACCCGGGTGGTATCGGCCTGCGGGTGGGTGGCTACCACTTGGCGCAAACTATCAAGCGCGCGCGACGGAGCCAGCACAGCGCCGGCAGGAAGCAGCCATATAGCCAGCAGCAAAACCAGTCGATGACAGCGCAGCATAAGCAGCAGGCACAAAAGGGTGGTATCGTAGCCGGGTCAGGACAACTACGAGCAGAAGCCCGCAAGCTTCCGTAACTCCTGCTGCTAGCCGCCGGCAGCGCCCAGTAGCAGCTTGCCCGCGCTGCCAAGCGCCAGCAGCAGCGTAATCCATTCCTTCTTACCCGGATAATCGGGGTTAGTGACCACCCCCACGCGGTAGCCCTGCTGGTCTACCAAACTACCCAGTCGGGAGTTGGTATACATGCCTGATGGATCGGGCTGCACGGGTTCTTTGGTGGTTCCTGGCAGCTCACCGGCGTGCTCAAGCTGCGCGAAGTCGCCGTCTACCTCCTCAGAGCCCCAGTAGATGGCTGGGCTGTACTGCAGCGCCGGCGAGCCTGCCTTGACGCCCGTTACCCGCAGCTCGGCCTGGTAGGTAGTATCGAGCGGGTCGATGTTGGCCGTGAACACCTTGAAAACAGCCAGCAGTGGCTTTTCCACGTCCGGCTTTTCCCGGTCCAGCAGCTTGCCGTAGTGCGCAACGGCCTTGTCGAAGTCTGCTTCCGGCACCCGGTAGTTAACGATACATCTTCTCGGATTGTGCAGCATGGCCAGTGAGCAACTACAGATAAGGACAGAAAAAGAACCGGGCAGTATGGCGCGCGGCAGCTACGGAAAGTCCGGATTGATAATGAAGCCGGTGCGGTTGCCAAACGCATCTGCAATGCCTGCCTCCCGCTCAGCAAAGCTCCGGTGCCGCACCTGGTTGGCAGCAACAGGCTCCGCCGCAGTCGGTGTAGGCTCATCGGCGGAATCTTCCGGGGCGAGGGGAACAGCCGCGTCCGTGGCATCGGCGCCCCAGAACACGAGCGGCACGTTGTCGGTGGGGGTGGCATCCTCGGGCACGCAGGTCAGGCATAGCTCACACTGGAAGTACTCGTCGTCGTTGGGCACCTTGAACACCTCAATAATCAGCTGATCGTCGGGGATAGGCTCGGGCACCTTTCCCAGGAATAAAGTGGCGTAGTGGCGCACAGCCTGAGTGAAGTCCTTCTTCGGAATTCGGTATTCAATCAATACCCGGCGGGCCGTATTGCTCATGGCTGCGTGCGTAAAGTCGTGCTGCGTCTGCTACTGCTGCGCTGGTCGGAGAGCTCATGGCTGGCCCGTCCGCCCCGCCCTACACCTCCGATGGCGGCTCTTTCGCCAGTGCCAGTGGGTAATCCGGGTTGATGGACCCAAACCGGTTGTCGAAGGCATCAATGACACTGGTTCGGTAGTGCCCGCCCTGGTCGGCCTGCGGCGGCTCATCCTGCGGATCGGGTTTCTGGCCATTCAGGATGTCGTCGTATGCATCCTGAATATTGCTTTCGGTGAACCAGTACACTACCGGCCCCAGCACTGTGCTACCCTCTGCCATGGCCCGGATACCCACATAAAAGCGACGCTTCTTTTTCTCGTAGCCAGCCAGCAACACCAGCTCCGGCTGGTCAGTTTTGCGGTGACTTACGCCAAACACGCTTTCGTAATGGAGGATGGCGCTGGCAAACTCCGCCTGCGTCACCCGGAACTCTATGGCACATTGCTTTATGTGGTACTTGGCAGCCATGGCAACAGATCTTAGGTAAGAATATAAAGGGGAATATATAAAATATTATTTATATAATAAATTTTTATCTTTTACGAAGCACCATCACCGCTTTTGGGCATGAAAAAAGGCCAGACAATTCCGAAGAACTATCTGGCCTTTTTGAAGGTAGCGGGGACTGGACTCGAACCAGTGACCTTTGGGTTATGAGCCCAACGAGCTACCAACTGCTCCACCCCGCACTGTTTGGTAATACAAATGTAAGAGGGTTTTCTGGAATAGCGACACCACAACACACAAATGCTGCTCGGCAGTCGGTTGTCCCCTGATTGTCAGCCACAAAATTTTCATCTCGCCCGGACATGTTTCCATTTAGTGTACACAATTGTGCATTTCTGACACCTCAATCATCAACCTGCCGTAAAGCCCCTCACTCTTTTGTACTACCGAACCCCAAGTAACTCCTACTCATGCACCACACGTCTCTCACGCGCAACACGCTGGCCGCCTCGCTGCTGCTGGCCGGCCTCGGCCTGGCATCCTGCAACACCACCCAGACGACCGACTCGGCCACTACTACCGCCGCCACCGACTCGACCATGATGGCCACGGATACGGCGAAGGCCGCCGGTGCCATGGCCGTGCAGCCCACCGGCCCCGCCCCGGCCTGGGCTACCGGCATCAAGCCCGAAATGCAGGCCGTTATCGAAACGCTGGGCACGCTCGGCGGCAAGCCCATCGAAACCCTGACCGCCCAGGAGGCCCGCCAGCAGCCCACGCCCACCGACGCGGTGATGAAGCTGATGCGCGACAAGAACATTCCCGCGCCAGCCGTAACGGCCGATACCATGAGCCGCATGGTGATGCCCGGCGTGAAAGTGCGCATCTATACGCCTAAAGGCGCTACCGGCCCGCTGCCGGTGGTGGTGTACTACCACGGTGGCGGCTGGGTGATTGCCAACCTCGATACCTACGACGGCTCCGTGCGCGGGCTGGTGGAGAAAACCGGCGCCATCTTCGTGTCGGTGGCCTACCGCCAGGCGCCCGAAAACAAGTTCCCCACGGCCCACAACGACTCGTTTGCGGCCTACCAGTGGGTGCTGAAAAATGCTGCTTCGTTTAACGGCGACCCCAAGAAAATTGCGGTAGTGGGCGAAAGCGCCGGCGGCAACCTGGCCGCCTCGGTAAGCATGATGGCCCGCGACAAAAAGGTGATGCTGCCGCTGCACCAGGTGCTGGTGTACCCCATCGCCGGCTACGACATGAACACGCCTTCGTACCAGAAAAACGCTGAGGCCAAGCCCCTGAATAAGGCCATGATGGGGTGGTTCTTCGACAAATACCTGCGTAGCGCCGCCGACGGTAAGAGCCCAATGATTTCGTTGGTGAATGCCAACCTGAAAGGCCTGCCCGCCACCACCGTCATCACCGCCAGCCTCGACCCGCTGATGAGCGACGGCAGCATGCTGGCCGACAAGCTGAAAGCGGCCGGCGTAGCCACCAAGTACCAGAACTTCGAGGGTGTAACGCACGAGTTCTTCGGCATGGCTGCCGTAGTGCCCCAGGCTGCCCAGGCCCAGGACATGGCCGCCGCCGAGCTGAAAAGCGCTTTGATGAAGTAGTTGCCTCCAACTGCCATAACCAACAAGGCCCCGCTGCAATGCAGCGGGGCCTTGTTGGTTTAAAGGAGCGTGTGGGTGTGGTGCCACGACTTTTTCCGTCGTGGTTCCACTATCGTTGAACGACAACCAGCCGCGCCGTTCAACGATAGTGGTACCACGAGGCCCTGCGGGCAACTCGTAGCACCACATCGTTCTAGCCCTAAAACCTACTGGTGATGCCGAAGTGGATTTTGCCGGCGCCCAGGGCCAGCTTCTGCTGCCGGTCGCGGCCGAGGGCGTACACGAACTGGAATTGGCCGGCCCCGGTGCGGAAGCTCAGGCCGGCGCCCAGGCCGGTGGGGGCATCGTCGTTGGAGGCCGTCAGGATATCGAGGCGCAGGTAGCCTTGGTCGACAAAGGCGAAAACGTAGGCGTCGGGACCGGTGAACTGGCGGTATTCCAGGGTGCCCACGGCGTACTGGCTGGCGTAGAAGTTCAGCTCGTTGAAGCCGCGCAGCGTGGAGAGGCCGCCCAGCCGGAACAGGTCGTTCAGGAACAGCCGGCGGTTGAACAGGGCCTCGCCGCGCACCCGGGCCAGCAGCACCCCGCCCCGCCCGATGCGGTTGTAGCGCTCCAGCCGGGTGCTCACGCTCACCTGCGTGGTGCGCAGCGGCAGGCCCTGGTACAGTTCCTCCTTCAGCTCGGCGTTGCGGCTGATGAGCTTGCTGCCTACCGATGCCTGGCCGCTGGCCAGCACGCCGGTGCGCGGGAAAAACGGGTCGTCGAGGGTGGTCCAGACGTAGTCGAGGCCGTAGGCAGTGAAGCGGGAGTCGATGTTCTGGGGCAGGGCCGTGGCCAGGCTGTCTACGAGCAGCAAACGCGAGCTGCGCCACTCCGTGAAGAAGCCCACGCGCCCGGCCCGTGCCGTAGGATACGTAATCTGCAGGCGCGGGCGCAGCGTTTGGAAGGCGTTGACGGGGTCGGTCTGGCGGTAGAGGTTGAAGTTACCGTCCAGCTCCAGCGGCGTGCCGAAGAAGGTGGGGTGGCTATACTGGGCGTCAAGCTGCTGCGAGTTGGCATCCACCTTGCGCCACTGCAGCCCCAGTCCTTTGCCGCCGCCCTTGAGGTTGCGCAGCGCAATCGTGACGTCGCCGGTGAGCTGCACGCGCTTCTGGCCGAGGGTGGGCGTGGGGTTGGGCAGCACGCCCACAATGGCGTCGAACTGGTTGGCGGTGCGGTCTTCGAGCAGCAGGTACACCCGCGCCCGGCCCTGCGCAAACCGCACCTCGGGCTCGGCCTTGAGCTGCAGGTACGGCAGCTGCCGCAGCCGCCGGGCCGCCTCCTGCACCCGCTCCTGGCTGTAGGGCTGGTTGGGAAAAATCTGCAGGTACTTGGTCAGGAAGCGTTTTTTGGTTTTGGTGTTGCCCACAATCTGCAGCGAGTCGAACACGATGGCCGGGCCGCGCTCCAGCACCACACGCCCCTCGATATCGGCGCCGCGCAGCTGCACCGAGTCCAGGCGCACGATGGCGAACGGGAAGCCCTGGTTTTCGGCTTCGGTAAGGATGCGCTGCTGCAGCCGGCTCCACTCCTGCGGCTGAAACGGCTGCTCACGGTACAGCTTTTCGCGGTAGCCGGCACGCGTGAGCAGGCCGTCGCCGAGGTTGCCGTTGCGCAGCCGTGCCCACCGAAACTGCTCGCCGATGTAGAGCTGCACCCGCACCGTGTCGCGGCGCCAGCGCATGGCGTCGGCGGAGGCCGTGAGGTAGCTCTGGCCCTGCAGCGCCAGCACCAGCTCGCGCACCTCGCGCAGCACGGCCAGCGAATCGGGCAGCACCAGCTTGGTACGGTAGCGGCGCAGCACGGCGCGGTCGGCGGCTTCGGTTTCCAGCACCAACACGCGGGGCTTGCGCACCGGCAGCGCCACGCGTTGCGGCGGAGTGGTGGCCCGGCTGCTGTCGGGACGGCTGGCCTGGGTGGTATCGGGGCGTAGGAGGCTCGTGGTGTCGGGCGGCATAGCCGGCATAGCCTGCGGCGGCAGGTTGAGGTTGAGCGGCGTGGTTTGGGCCCACGCGGCGCCCGGGCTGCCCGTCAGCAGCCAGCACCAACCCAGAAAAAGCAGTAAGCGGGCAGCCATGATGGCAAGTAAACGCAAAACCAGGGTTTTCGTGCGTTTTGCAGATGAGGAAAGCCAGCACGAATCAATCGTGGACTGTTCGCTACGCAATAACGCTTGGTCTTAGATGGTTGGATATAGCTAACTGATGTTGTTATTTGTATAGCTACCGAGTCAGGTCAAGGAAATAAAAACTGACAATACGATGAAATGCAGTTTATACTTTCTACTTGTTGCGCTGACAGCTCATCAGGCGTCAGCGCAGACTACTGTAAAAAATCACTTTCCTGTTGAAATCAAGACAGTGGACTTAAGCATACAAAGACAGCGTGAAATCGAAAGACAAAATTATCTATTGAGCTTAAATACCAGAACGCAAAAAGAAGAAAAGGAACTTTCAGCACTTCTGAACAAATATGGAGAAGTAGTTGAAAGTGCCTGGGATATTATTGAAGGCGGCTGTAGCTGGTACTGTGGAGGCGGGAATTTTAGCATCCGGGCATCGTCCTTTTTATCTAGTACTTCAAAAGAAACAAAATACGCAAGCAAAAGCGCCAACGACCTCAGCTACAAAACCGCATGGGTTGAAGGCAAAGCCGACGCAGGAATTGGCGAGTATCTGGAATACAGTTTCAAAAACACCAGTCCTCGCATCACGAAAGTCATTATCTCGAATGGCTACGTAAAATCTGAAAGCACTTGGAGAAATAATAACAGAATTAAGCGCTTAAATATGTACGTCAATGGCAAGAAGCATGGCGTTTTGAATTTACAAGACAGTAGAACCGACCAGGTTTTCGCAGTTGGAATTTTGGGGCATAACCGAGATAAAACCGATTTAGTATTACGCTTCGAAATTGCAGAAGTATATAAAGGCAACATGGATAACGACACAGCTATTACGGAAATATATTTTGACGGTATAGACGTTCATTGAAGCCTCGCCCTGCTTTTACCGCCGTATCTTTGCCTTCCCGTAGCGCCCGCCACATCTCCGCGCCGCCCGCTACCCGCCAATGCCCGGACTGTACCTTCACATCCCTTTCTGCAAGCAGGCCTGCCACTACTGCGACTTTCACTTCAGCACCAGCATGGCCCTGAAAAGCCGACTCGTGGAAGCCATAACGCAAGAGTTGACCCTGCGCGCCGACTACCTGGGCCCGCAGGCAACGCTAGACACCATCTACTTCGGTGGTGGCACGCCTTCGTTGCTCACCCAGGCCGAGCTGGAGCAGCTGTTCGACGCCATCCACCGGCATTTTCGGGTGGCCGCGGATGTGGAAGTTACGCTGGAAGCCAACCCCGACGACCTGACGCCGCAGAAGGTGCGGGAGCTGGCGGCCTCGCCCATCAACCGGCTCAGCATCGGGCTGCAGAGCTTCCACGAGCCGCATTTGCGCCTGATGAACCGGGCGCATTCGGCCACGGAATCGGGTGCGGCGGTGCGGCTGGCGCAGGATGCAGGCTTCGAGAATATTTCGGTGGATTTGATTTACGGCGTGCCCGCCGACAGCCACGCCATCTGGGAGCAGGACATGGCGGCGGCCTTCGCGCTGGGCGTGCCGCACCTCTCCTGCTACGCCCTCACCGTGGAGCCCGACACCGTATTTGGCCGGCGCCAGCAGAAAGGCACGTTCCGCCCGCCGCCCGACGATTTTGTGGCCCGGCAATTTGAGCTGCTGCTCGCGGAAATGGCCCGCCACGGCTACCAGCAGTACGAAATCAGCAACTTCTGCCAGCCCGGCCGCGAGTCCCGGCACAACTCGGCGTACTGGCGCGGCGTGCCCTACCTGGGCCTGGGCCCGAGCGCCCACTCCTTCAACGGCCACAGCCGCCAGTACACCCTTGCCAACAACCCGCAGTACGTGGCCGCCGTGCTGGAGCGGCAGGAGGTGCCCGCCACCATCGAAGTTCTCTCGCCGCTGGACCGCGCCAACGAGTACCTGATGACCAGCCTGCGCACCGCCTATGGCACCGACCTGCACCACCTGCGCGACACGCTCGGCGTGGATTTGCTCACGCAGCAGGCCGCCTACCTGCACGAGCTGCAGGCCACCAACCTGGCCACCCTCGACGCCGCCGGCACCCTGCGCCTCACCGACCAGGGCAAGCTCCTCGCCGACCACATCACCCTCACCCTATTCCAAAGCCCGACGGAGTAACGCTAAGCTCCAGCTTAGCGACGAGCGCAGCGAGTAACCCGAAACCGTGCCACTTGTGCCAACGCGTAGATACTCGCGTTGCGTGTAGCGCTAAGCCGGAGCTTAGCGCTACACGCATAGCCGCTGCAAAATTCTTACATTCCTAGTACCCTAACGCTCTGCGACTTCGCCACCAGCCGGATTATGCTGGCTGTACCCGCGCGGCTTTGCTTCGGAGGAATTAAAAAATCCGCGTAATCTTCAAGTATGAGAAGACTGATTGATGCTTTGGCCGACGACACGGACTTTTTCATCGAACAGGTGCAGATTACGGCCATTGTGTTCGACAACTCCGATGACGTAACCATCTGGGCGACTACCTTTTTCGACCAGGAACCGCACTTTTTTCACCTGGGTCTGCAGTTCCAGCAGCTCGACCTGCTGCTGCGTCTGGCCGGCGAGCGGGCCGGCAAGCTGCAGGAAGACGTGGCCGACGCCTTGGCCACCGTCACGGAATGGCCCTGCCTGCTCGAGTACACCTCTGAGGCCGAGCCGCCGGTGCCGCTGCCCAGCGTCGCCCTCAAGCTCTCCTGCACCTACCCTGCTGACGGCCCCTTCGGCGACGACGACGAAACCGACGAGGATGAAGGCGCCGACGACGACACGTTCAACATCAGCATCGACCCCGACGCCGACGAAGCCGACACCTCCGAATACGAGGCCGGCATGCCCCACAACATCTTCTACCTCGAAGACGTGTTCCTGCGGGTAGAGCCGTGAGTAGTTGAATTGCTGGATGGCTTAATTACTAAATCGTTGTTCTTGTTAAGCAGTTGTACAGCTAGCCAGTTGACCATCCAACCATCTAACAATTCAGCCATTAAGCCATTCAACCAATGTTCTACCTGATACCGGGTTTGGGGGCAGATGAGCGGGTTTTTCGGAACCTGCAGCCCTTGCTGCACGGCCCTACGCAGGTGCTGCAATGGCTGCTGCCGGAGCCCGAGGAGCCGCTGCCGCACTACGCGGCGCGCATGGCCGAGGCCATACCGGCCGGGCAGTCGTGTCTGCTGGTGGGCGTATCGTTTGGCGGGGTGGTGGCGCTGGAAATCTGCCGGATCCGGCCGCTGGCGCGGGCCATCCTCATCAGCAGCGTGCCCGATGCCAGCTGCCTGCCGCCGCTGCTGCGCCTGATCCGGGGCAGTGGCGCCTACCGGCTGTTTCCGCCGCAGTGGCTGAAGCTGTTTCCGCGGGCCGGCCAGTGGTATTTTGGCGTCCGGAGCGGCGAGGAGTACCAGCTGTTTCACCAGATTCTGCAGGACATGGAGCCGCGCTACACGCGCTGGGCCATCCACCGGCTGCTGCACTGGGACAGCACCAGCGCCGGCCGCAGCATCCAGATCCTGGGCACCCACGACCGGGTATTCCCGCCCGGCCCCACCCCCGTCGACTACCTCATTCCCGGCGGCGGCCACTTCATGGTCGTCAGCCACGCCCCCCAGATTGCCGAAATCCTGAACCAACTGGCAGCTGAGCTGCCCCTAGCACGTCATTCCGAGCAGCACGAGGAATCTCGCTAGCGTAGTACTCCCTCCACCGAACGCCTTGCCCCATCTGGTCATACTGAGCTTGTCGAAGCACCTCTACCGCTTTGTTGGGCTAGTATTGCATCGTCAGCACGCGAGATGCTTCGGCGGCGCCTCTGCATGACGTTCTGCCACTCCACCCATCCACCACTCCACAAATCCAC
This sequence comes from Hymenobacter sp. APR13, assembly GCF_000737515.1. NCBI lineage: Bacteria > Pseudomonadati > Bacteroidota > Cytophagia > Cytophagales > Hymenobacteraceae > Hymenobacter > Hymenobacter sp. APR13. Next base: position 2,110,779 of record NZ_CP006587.1, on the reverse strand, counting down.
CGCTGCATGCTCGCCACTTACCCGCACCACGGCCGCGCCTACTCCTTCAACCCAGCCGCGCCGTTGGATATCTCCCTGCCGCTGGCGCCCGGCGAAAACCAGGTAAACTGCTTCTGGGCGGAACCGGTGCAGGTTGACGTGATTCGGGTGGGCGACTTTGTGGGCAGCGTGGCGCTGGGCGGCAGTACTAACTATCTGCGCGTACACCTCACGCCCCACGGCAACGGCACCCACACCGAATGCTACGGCCACATTTCGCCCGACCCGCAAGTCACGCTCAACCGCTGCCTGCGCCGCTTCCTGTTCGTGGCCCGGCTGGTATCGGTGCAGCCCCGCCCGCAAGCCAACGGCGACGAGGTGGTACTGCTGGAAGATGTGCGCCGCGAACTGGAAGGCGGCCCGGATGCTGCCGTTCCGCTGGAGGCGCTGGTGCTGCGCACCCTGCCCAACCACCGCGCCAAGCGCACCCGCCACTACTCCGGCACCAACCCCACCTACCTCGAGCCCGCGCTGGCCCACTACCTGGCCGAGCGCCACATCGAGCACCTGCTACTGGATTTGCCCAGCGTCGACCGGGAGGAAGACGGCGGGCAGCTACTGGCGCACCACGCCTTCTGGCAATATCCGCACGCCACCCGCACCCACGCCACCATCACCGAGCTGATATTCGTGCCCGACGAGGTGGAAGACGGGCTGTTTCTGCTCAGCCTGCAGCCCACCAGCCTGGAGCTTGACGCCAGCCCCAGCAAGCCGGTGCTATACGCGCTGGGCAGCTAGTGCGGCGTACTTGCCACCTAGCCAACGCACAAAGGGACGGCCCGTGAGAGCCGTCCCTTTTGCTTGCGCTATACTTGTAGTTACTACTCGGCGGTAGCTACTTCAGTTGCTTCAGCAACCGGAACTACCGATACGAACGAACGATCTTTGCGGCCCTTGCGGAACTGCACCGTGCCGTCGATCATAGCGAACAGCGTGTGGTCCTTGCCGATACCCACGTTCTGGCCGGGGTGGTGCTTGGTGCCGCGCTGACGCACGATGATGTTGCCGGAAATGATAGACTGACCACCGAAGATCTTCACGCCCAGGCGCTTGGATTCTGATTCGCGGCCGTTGTTGGAGCTACCTACGCCTTTCTTGTGTGCCATGGTATTTAGTGCTTAGTGCTTGGTTGTTAGTGCTTGGGAATTGTTGGGCCGAAACCGCTCAGTTGAACCAACCAAGCCTCAGGCACCAACAACGAGGCACTAAATTAACCGATGCTGTTGATCATTACTTTGGTGAACTGCTGACGGTGACCGTTCAGCTTCTTGTAGCCCTTGCGGCGCTTCTTCTTGAACACCAGCACCTTGTCGCCCTTTACGTGCGCCAGAATGGTACCAGTTACGGCCACGTCCAGCAGCGGCGAGCCGATGGTGATGGTTCCGTCGTTATCGGTGAGCATGGCTTTGCCCAGCTCCACACTGTCGCCGACGTTGCCAGCCAAACGGTGGGCGTATACAAATTTATTGGCTTCGACCTTAGTCTGCTTCCCGGCTATGTTGACAATTGCGTACATCGGCGTCTTCGCGGTTTCTGAAAAATGGAAGGCAAAAGTAGAAGTATCATTTTACAAATCCAAACCCTAACTCATTAAACATCATTACTCCACCGCGCAGGCGGCCTGCAGCCAGGTGTCAAGGAACGCGCCAGCGGGTACGCGAATAGCTTTTTTGTGGAAAACCGCGATTGTCCACAGGCGAAATGTGGAAAACTTTTCTGCATTTCGGGATTTTTTGACTATTTCCGCCTCTTTTCGGGAGTATAGCGCCCATAACCTGTTTGCCGGGCCACAAAAACATAACACACAAAAAATGCCGGAGCCGTGCCGGGCAACCCGGCCGGGGAGGGTATATTTGGTGTTCCAACCTGCCTTTGCCCGCCATCGTCTGGCTGCAACATTCCGGCCGGTTAGCCGGTTGGTGCCCTCGCAGGCTTGCTCCCGTCACCGGGAGCGCCCCGATTCTTTCACCCGTATTGCTTTCAGTTATGGAACCGTTGCTCACTGAGAATCCCAACCGATTCGTCCTCTTCCCCATCCAGCACAACGACGTGTGGCAGATGTATAAGAAGGCCGAAGCCTCGTTCTGGACGGCCGAGGAAATTGACCTCTCGCAGGACCAGAAAGACTGGGAAGCCCTCAGCGACAACGAGCGCCACTTCATCAGCCACGTGCTGGCCTTCTTTGCGGCCTCCGACGGCATCGTGAACGAAAACCTGGCCGTGAACTTCATGCAGGAGGTGCAGATGGCCGAGGCCCGCTGCTTCTACGGCTTTCAGGTGATGATGGAAAACATCCACTCGGAAACCTACTCGCTGCTGATCGACACTTACATCAAGGACCCCAAGCAGAAAGACTACCTCTTCAACGCCCTGGAAACGGTGCCGTGCGTGAAGAAAAAGGGCGACTGGGCCATCAAGTGGATCAACTCCGAGAACTTCACCGAGCGCCTCATTGCGTTTGCCGCCGTGGAAGGCATCTTCTTCTCGGGTTCGTTCTGCAGCATTTTCTGGCTGAAGAAGCGCGGCCTGATGCCCGGCCTCACGTTCTCCAACGAGCTGATTTCGCGCGACGAGGGCCTGCACTGCGACTTCGCCTGCCTGCTCTACAAAGACCACCTGCAGAACAAGCTGCCCGAAGCCCGCGTGCACGAAATCATCAAGGACGCCGTGCAGATTGAACAGGAATTTGTGACCGACGCACTGCCCGTGAACCTGATTGGCATGAATGCCAAGAGCATGAGCCAGTACATCGAGTTCGTGGCCGACCGCCTGTTGGAGTCTTTGGGCTACAGCAAGGTGTATGGTGCCTCCAACCCCTTCGACTTCATGGAGATGATTTCGCTGCAGGGCAAAACCAACTTCTTCGAGAAGCGCGTGGCCGAGTACCAGAAGGCCGGCGTGATGAGCGAGCGGACCGAAAACGCCTTCTCGCTGGACGAGGACTTTTAAGCTTACTTCCTTCTCAGGAAGGCAACCATACAAACAGCGCCCCTCCCAACCGGCCTGCAGCTATTTGCTGCAAAGCCGTTGGGAGGGGCGCTGTTCTGTTAGGGCCTGATGGCCAGCACTACAACGCCACCACGCGGGTGGTCTGCGAGAAGTTGCTGCCGAGCAACTGCAGGTAGTAGAGGCCGGCCGGCAGGGCCTCGCGCCCCCACGTGAGGCGGTGGGTGCCGGCGCGCACCGGGCCCTGCTGCAGCACGCGCACCTGCTGCCCCAGAGCATTGAGCAGGCGCAGTTCTACGGTGCCGGCCACTGGCAGAAAGTACTCGATGGTGGCGGACTGCTGCAGCGGATTCGGTGCAACGGGATAGAGCACGGGCTCCGTGCCGGGCGTGTAGCGCAGCACGTGCGTGTCGACCAGAGCGCGGTTGCGGGTGTAGAACTGCAGCGTCAGGCTGTCGGGGGTGGCGCTGAGCAGCATGGCGCCGTAGTTGCCGGTGTATGCGAACTGGCTTTGGGGCACCCGTTGCGGACGGATGGGGTAGAGACTGCGCCCTCCCAGCCCATTCACGAAATAGGCCAGCCCGTCCACATCCAGCCGCTCGTAGTGGTGGTCGTGGCCAGCCAGCACTGCCGAGGCGCCCCACTCTCGAAACGGCCACTGCAGCGCGGGCGTGTTGCCGTGCGGCCCCGACGAGTAGGGCGCGTGGTGCAGATACACCACCTTCCAGCGTGACCGGGAAGCGGCCAGCCGGGCCTTCAGCCACTGCGCCTGCACCGAAGTGGCCCCGATGCCGTCGGGCTCGGCCGGGTCGCTGTTGAGGGCAAATAGGTGCACGTCGCCGCGCACGAAGTCGTAGTAGCGGCCGTTGCCGGGCAGCGTGAAATATTCGCGGTAGGCCTCGCCGTTGCGGGTGTAGTAGTCGTGGTTGCCGAGCGAGGGGAAGAACCGGTTGGTGGACGCCCGCGGCCCGTAGCGGCCCTTGTAGTTGCCGATGTAGGTGTGGTAGTACTGGCCGATGTTCTGGTCGATGGTGGTGGAGTCGCCCAGGTCGTAGTTGTTGTCGCCGAGGGTGATGATGAACTCCGGGTTCCAGCTTTTCACCAGCTGCGACACGTCGCGCTCGGGCGTGCCGGCAAAGCCGTAGTCGCCGATGGCGGCAAAGCGCTGGGCCGAGGCCTCCGTGGAAAATGCAAACAGGCCATAAAGCCAGGCGGCACAACATAACGTGCGGCAATAAAAAGACTTCATTAGGACTGGCCTTACAACAAATAGCATTGGACAAAGAACATTATTCCATCTTACTCTAGAGTGGCGTTTTTGTTCTTATTTCGCAGCCTGATTTATAAAATACTACGCACTTCAGCGGAGCTTTTTTATTCTACTTCCCTGCTTCTATTCTGCTGGTACAGCAGTAGCAGTTGCGTGATTTACGCAGCTTCAATCTACCCCGGTTTTCCTTCTATTTCCCTGTCTTCTTTTATTTTTCAATCTATCCCGTGTCACTTATTTATTCTGCTGCTGCGCCGGTATCCGGGCAGTTCAGCCCGGATACTTTTCGGTGTGTTGCTTCCTGTCCTGCACGCCACCGCACGCTCCCTGCTACGCCCCGTAGCGCTGCCTCCACGCGTCCCTGTATTTCTGCCAACCGGCTGCTGAAGCCCTAGGTAGGCTGTTTTGCCGCTGCCATGCGCCAAGTGGGCACGGCCGCCCGTCAACTCTCCCGCTCGCCAGCGGCCGCTTGGGCGGGAGCACGCAACCACATCAGCCGCCGGCAGATCATTCCATTTAGCCAAGATTATTTCTTCTGCTTTTTTCACTTACTACATACTCCATGTGTAAAAAAACTACCCTAAAAAATGTATTACTCACGGCTGTTCTATTGCTAACGACTACGTTTAGCGTCGTTGCTTCCGGCACTGATACGCTGGTGGTGGCATCGAATTTCTACCACATCGACCGCCAGCAAAATATCATTGTAATTAACAGCGGCCTGGCCGAATTAAATAGCAGCGGCGAAAATACCAAAAGCCATATATTACTGGATAGCCTGTATAGCTTCGACCAGAACGTTACGGGTGTAGCCACCAACTCGTCGTATCAGGTGAAACTGGACGGCAAAAGCTACACGCTCTACTTCACGCAGCTGCCCATCGTGCGCATCACGGCCCGCCAGGACATTGTAGATAGCCCCAGCATTTATGCCGAGTTCCAGCTTGCTCAGCCTAACGGGGCAATGGTGACGTCGGCTATGGGAATTGAGTTTCGGGGCGGCTCGTCGCAGGCCAACCCCAAGAAGTCGTTTGAGCTGAGCTTCTGGAACGACACGACTGGCGCCAACAGCCGCGACGTGACCCTGTTGGGCATGCGCACCGACAACAAGTACAACCTGCAGGCCCTCTACAACGAGCCGCTGCGGCTGAGCAGCAAGGTGTCCAACGAGCTGTGGCAGGATATCCACCAGATCTACTACAAAAGCCTGGAGCCCGACGCCAAGAACGGCATCAACATGCAGTACGTAGAGGTATTCCTCAACGGCGAGTACCGGGGCGTGTATGCCCTGAGTGAGCGGGTCGACCGCAAGCAGCTCAAGCTGAAGAAGCACAACAACGGCATTGTGGGCGAGCTGTACAAGGGCAGCGACTGGGGCGGCGCCGTGACCTTCACGGCCCTGCCGCCCTTCGACAACGCCAGCGAAACCTGGGGCGGCTTCGAGTACAAGCACCCAGAAGAGGAAATCGACTGGAGCAACCTCTATAAGTTCGTTGATTTCGTGAAGAACAGCTCCGACCAGGAGTTCTTCAGCACCTACAAGCAGAAGTTCGAGCTGCGCAACGCCGTCGACTACTTCATTTTGCTGAACCTGCTGCGCGCCTCCGACAACACCGGCAAGAATCTCTACATCGCCAAGTACAAGAAAGGCGAGCCCTACTACTACGTGCCGTGGGACCTGGACGGCGTGTTCGGCACCGACTGGACGGGCGCCAACACCGGCTCGGTGGAGGATCTGCTGTCGAATGGTTTCTATGACCGGCTGCAGCTGGACTGCTCCCCCAACGGCTTCCGCGACCAGCTGCGCACCCGCTGGGCCGCGCTGCGCCAAAGCGTGATTACGCAGGAAAGCATCATGGCCCGCTTTGCGGCCAACAACCAGTTCCTGCTCCGCAACAACGTGTACGAGCGGGAGCAGCGCACCTGGGCCGGCTACGAGGCCAGCAGCACCCAGCTTGACTACACGGCCACCTGGCTGAGCGCCCGCCTGCGCTACCTCGACGGCCGGTTTGGGGCGGCGTGTGCGCCGCTGTCTGCCTCCTCGGCCAAGCAGCCTGCCTTGGTTAAGCTCTACCCCAACCCGGCCACCGACCACCTGACCGTGGAGTGCGAGGCCACAGCCTGCCAGCTCACCCTGCGCGACCTGCAGGGCCGGGTGATGCTGCAAACCGCGCTGCGCGGCCGCCTGAACCAGGTCAGCACAGCCCACCTGCCCAGGGGCATGTACGTGGCCACCATCCAGGGCGGCACGCTGCTGAAAACCGAAAAAGTGCTGCTCAACTAGCCTCCGGCGGCTGGTGCCGCGCCACGTATTTTCCCTCTCCAACGGTCTGCCGGTCTTCGGCAGACCGTTGGTATTTTGGGGCCGGCCGGCCGGGCCGGTTGCTGCCAGATAGCATTTCGCCGCCAATCTGCCAACCCCAATTTCGGGCGGCGCCTGAGGCTATATAGCGGCCGTCGGATTCCGAAAAAGCCCCTGAACTGCATTGCGTTAGGCTTATGTGGAAAACTTCTGAAAAGAACGTTTGTCCTACAGCCCAGATAGAAATAACTTCCGCTATCAATGGATACCGCGCCGTTACGAGCGGGCCTCCTTCGAGCTGATTCCGACCTGCCGCCTCCTGACCGAGCGGCGCTGCTCATACCCCCAACACTCCCCACATCAACTGCTACGCTTATGTTGGTACTCAAACGCGACGGCCGCCGCGAATCCGTGAAATTCGATAAGGTTACGGCCCGCATCGAGAAGCTTTGCTACGGTCTCAACCAGAATTTCATTTCCCCGATTGAGGTAGCCAAAAAGGTTATCGACGGGATTTACGACGGTGTGACCACCGTGGAGCTGGACAACCTGGCCGCCGAAACCGCCGCCTCGCTCACCACCAAGCACCCCGACTACGCCATCCTGGCCGCCCGCATTGCGGTGAGCAACCTGCACAAGGTCACCAGCAAGTCGTTCAGCAGCACCATGAAGCGGCTGCACACCTACGAGGACCCCAAAACCGGCGAAAACGCCTCCCTCATTGCCCAGGACGTGTGGGAAATCGTGCACGCCCACGCCGCTACGCTGGACTCGGCCATCATCTACGACCGGGACTACAACTACGACTACTTCGGCTTCAAGACGCTGGAGCGCAGCTACCTGCTCCGCCTCGACGGCAAGGTGGTGGAGCGCCCCCAGCACATGCTAATGCGCGTGGCCGTGGGCATTCATAAGGAGGACATTGCCGCCGCCATCGAGACGTACAATCTGATGAGCGAGCGGTGGTTCACGCACGCTACGCCCACGCTGTTCAACGCCGGCACGCCCAAGCCCCAGCTCAGCTCCTGCTTCCTGCTCACGATGAAGGACGACTCCATCGAGGGCATTTACGACACGCTGAAGAACTGCGCCCTGATTTCGCAGAGCGCCGGCGGCATTGGCCTGGCCGTGCACAACGTGCGCGCCACCGGCTCCTACATCAAAGGCACCAACGGCACCAGCAACGGCCTCACGCCCATGCTGAAGGTGTTCAACGACACGGCCCGCTACGTGGACCAGGGTGGCGGCAAGCGCAAGGGCGCTTTCGCTATTTACCTGGAGCCCTGGCACGCCGACATCATCGACTTCCTGGACCTGAAAAAGAACCACGGCAAGGAGGAAATGCGCGCCCGCGACCTGTTCTACGCCCTCTGGACGCCCGACCTGTTCATGAAGCGCGTGGAAGCCAACGGCGACTGGACGCTGATGTGCCCCCACGAGTGCCCCGGCCTGGATACCACCTACGGCGAGGAGTTCGAGAAGCTCTACCAGAAGTACGAGCGCGAAGGCCGCGGCCGCAAAACCATCAAGGCCCAGGAGCTGTGGTTTGCCATTCTGGAAAGCCAGACCGAGACCGGCACGCCCTACATGCTGTTCAAGGACGCCGCCAACAGCAAGAGCAACCAGAAAAACCTCGGGACCATCAAGAGCTCCAACCTCTGCACCGAGATTATGGAGTACACCGACGAGAACGAAATTGCCGTGTGCAACCTCGCCTCGCTGGCCCTGCCCCGCTACGTGCGCCCCGACGAAGCCGGCAACCTCATCTTCGACCACCAGAAGCTGTACGAGGTTACCTACCACGCCACGCTGAACCTCAACAAGGTTATCGACATCAATTACTACCCCGTGATTGAGGCCGAGCGCAGCAACCGCCGCCACCGCCCCATCGGGCTGGGCGTGCAAGGGCTGGCCGATACGTTCATTGCCCTGCGCATGCCGTTTGAAAGCGACGAAGCCAGCGGCCTGAACAAGGACATCTTCGAGACCATCTACTTCGCGGCCATGACGGCCTCCAAGGATTTGGCCATCCGCGACGGTCACTACGAAACCTTCCCCGGCTCGCCGCTGAGCGAGGGCAAATTCCAGTTCGACCTCTGGAACGTGCAGCCCGACTCCGGCCGCTGGGATTGGGACACGCTGCGCGCCCAGGTGATGGAGCACGGCGTGCGCAACTCGCTGCTGGTAGCGCCTATGCCTACCGCTTCTACCGCGCAGATTCTGGGCAATAACGAGTCGTTTGAGCCTTACACCTCCAACATTTATGTGCGCCGCGTGCTGAGCGGCGAGTTCATGGTGGTGAACAAGCACCTGTTGAAAGACCTGGTGAAGCTGGGCCTGTGGAACGAGCAGATGAAGAACGCCATCATTGCCGCCAACGGCTCGGTGCAGGACATCCCCACCATCCCGCAGAACATCAAGGACCTGTACAAAACGGTGTGGGAGATTTCGCAGCGCCGCATCATTGATATGTCGGCCGACCGGGGCGCGTACATCTGCCAGAGCCAGAGCCTGAACCTGCACGTGCTGAACGTGAACTTCGGCAAGCTCACCAGCATGCACTTCCACTCGTGGAAGAAGGGCCTGAAAACCGGCATGTACTACCTGCGCACCAAAGCCGCCGCCGACGCCATCAAGTTCACGGTGCAGAAGCAAGCCGCCGAGACCCTGGAGCCGCTGAACGTATCGGCCCAAAACGCCTCCGATATGGCCTGCTCTCTGGATAACCCCGACGCCTGCGAAGCCTGTGGTTCGTAAGGTGTTTGAGATTATAGAAAAGGAGCCACTCAAATCAATGGGTGGCTCCTTTTCTATAAAAAGAAAAGGAGTGCAAAGTATATACTCTGCACTCCTTTATATGATGGGGGAACGGTAACTAGTGCCTTGTAACTATGTTATCAATAGCTAAGCCCGTCCCCGAGCCATTCACTAAATTTAAGCACCTAGTGCTTTTTGTAATAGGAACGCAAAGCTAACACAAAGGATTCATGGAGCAAGCAGATTTTAATAAGAATTTTACCCTAGAGTCATTATTTATAGGATTTTTCGAAGAACTAACTAACAATTCTACGATTGATAGCTATAGGGCGAAATCATCAAGTATTAGATCATCTTTGAAGGAGCTATATCAGATATTATCAGATTGGCGTGCAAAAAAAATAAAATCTCCCGACACAGTTGCAATCATAAGAGATGAATTGTATGATTTAATTACAGGAGACAGCCATCTCAAATATGGGAAAGTACATAAACAAATGTTTCAAGAGTTACTAACTAGCCTTAGGTGTGATAATCCAGCAAATATGAAATTAGATGTAATTCAAGATATTGAATATAACATCTACTATCTTATCACTTTAAATAAAGACTTTCATGTCACATTAATAAATGATATAGAATCTATATTGCTTGACACATATTCAGATGAGCATATATTCATTGAAGCACAAAGAAGATTAAATAAAACTTGCAATATGCTTGTATCAGAACTATTAAATAGTGGATATTCTCGAAAATTTATTATTAAGTATATAAAATCTCAGTTTAATATGACAAATAAAAATAACTTTCGAACCCGCTGGAATAATTTTAAATATATATTCTCGTTTGAAAGAGATACTGAATACATAGTAGTATTTAGACTTTATATAAATATTGACGCAGTACTTAAAACAGATTTTGGGCAACTTAAAGAAGATATTGTAAATGTCTCTGAGAAATATAACCTCGATAAAAATAAAAGAATTAAACAATTTTTAAATAAAAATCCTCTTGAAAGTTTTCTTCCAATAGAAATAAAAGCTTTAGACCATTTTCAGGCAGTTACTAATGCAAGAAATGAATTAACAATTATACTGGATATAATTCATTTGATATATCCACACAGTATACAAACATTAAACGCACATGTATTAGTCGTCAATACAGAACTCCCAGATGAATCGCAGATAATAGTACCCAGCACCCAAATAGATGGGATAAGCGTAAATCCTGAAAACTACATCGAACTGATTAGCAAGTTAGTTAAAATCAAACAAAATACACATATATCAGATGAAGTGACGGACAAGCTATACTCGTGTGTCAAGCATCTTCGATTAGCAAACGAAGCAGATGAAATGGAACAAAAGTTTCTCAATTGCTGGATTGGCCTTGAGAATATATTTGCAAATTACAGTTTAGATTCCAGCACATTTAGGAGAATTAAAGAAAATTTGGTAAATGCCCATGTAGTAAGTTATGTCAAAAGAAATATTTATAATTTACATAAGACTATTAGCAAAAGTAAGATCAATAAAACGTTATCATTATTTAATAAAGATGATATACAATACCTTACACAGATACAAACTTATAATGAAATTATATCTTCGGGGAGCGAATACCCATTAATCGTATTCCGCGCTCAGTATTTGAAAAGTATCCTTTTTAATGGCAAAAAGCGCATAGAATATGTAGGAAAACATGAGAAAAATTTGGAAAGGCATCTTGTTCGTATGTATCGTATTAGAAACGAAATAGTTCATGATGCAAAATCTTCGTATCAATTGGAGGGTATTTACACAAATCTGAGGTACTATCTCACTTTTATATTAAGCAAATGTGTTGAATTCTTTTCAGACTGTCATCATAAACCAGTCATACAAGACAAGATAGGATTTGAAGACTTTTTTTCTTACCAAAGATCTATTTTAAAAAGTTTAAAAAAAGAGGAATATGATGTAACCAAATGCATCAGTGTTCCTCATTCAGTTAACTTATTTAGTTAACTGAATTTACACATTAGCAGAATGGCATTAAGTGAGTCACTGACTAGCGCGAGTTTCATGTCGCGTAATTCGTGACCAGCACTGGAGTGAAGATTATACCTCCACTGCCTCAACGCGGCAAACCGACACTGCGCCGCCTGGAGGAATCCGGGCGGCGCTTTTCGTTCAGGCGGAGGAGGCTCAGTCTCCCCTATAGGTTTGGCACGAGGTACGATCCGCTATCCGCGCGCCATTATGCATCCTATGGAACCTTTCGGATCACCGAAACGAATGTTTCCATCCCCTGAGGCCGCCTCATTGCCCGAAACCGAATGTTTTGGGCGAGTGAGGCAGCCTCAGGGCTTCCAACCGATTGGTTTTGGGCCGTGAGGTCGCCTCAGGGCTTCGAACCGAATGGTTTCAGGCAGTGAGGCGGCCTCGCGGCTCCGAAACCATTGGATTTGCGGAGTGAGGCGACCTACCGGGTTGAAAACACCTGATTTTGCGCGGGCAGGTATGGTTCAGCTTGCGCGGAATCAATACCTTATGGCCAGTATTCCTTAACCCCCATTCTCTATGCTTACCCCCACTACCGAAGGCCCGAACGCGGCTCCCCAACCCCCCACCATCCAGCGCACCAGCCAGCTGCCGGCCTCCGATGTGGCGCTGTCGGCGCTGGCCACCACAGCGGCCGACGCCTGGACTACCTCGGCGCTGCCGCCGCTGCTGTGGCTCTCCAAAGCCGACTTCACAACCCTGGCCGCCGCCTACGCCCAGGGCCGCGACGCCGCCGATGCCGCCGGCGACCAGCGCAGCCCGCAAAGCCAGCGCCTCCAGCAGCTGGATAAGCTGTTCGACAAAAACCTCCGCTACGTGAAAGGCTACCTCGCCGAAGCCCACGACGAAGACGAAGGCCGCAGCTACTACCCGGAGTTCGGAATTACGCGTGAAAACAAGACGTACGTCCTGCCCAGAGCCCGCGCCGAGCGGGTGAAGGCCCTGAACAAGCTGCTCCTGGCCCTCAAGGCCCACGACCTGGACAAAAAGAAGTACGGCACCGCCCTCTGGCAGCCGCTAGTGCAGGAGTACACCCAGCTGGTGCAGGCCAGCACCGACACGGCCGGGCAGCGCAGCGCGAAAGTGAGCGGCAAAGACCAGCACGAAGCCCAGGTCCGCAAGGCCCTGCGCGCCCTCATCCACCACCTCAAAGCCAACTACCCCGACACGTTCGAGGCCCAGCTCCGCGCCTTCGGCTTCCAGAAGGAAAGCTATTAGGGTCGGTGGAACAGTAATTGCCTCAAAAGAAAGAACGTCATGCTGAGCTTGCCGAAGCATCTCGCGTGCTGACACCGGAGTACTACCCCAACGTCAGCACGCGAGATGCTTCGGCAAGCTCAGCATGACGTGCTATTGGAAGGACGTTCTTTTAACTTACTGTCCTTCCCTCCCTTTCAGCTTGTTCGCCCGGCGCGCTAGTCGGGCAGCTCGTTGATGTCGCGCGGCTCGCGGCGGGGCTGGGCGTTCATGCGGTGGCGGTAGGCCGAGGACGTTTCGTAGGCCTTGATGCGCGCCCGGTTGATGGAGCCCAGTGGCAGGTGCTCGGGCAGGCAGTGGAACGGGTTGAACGACAGCACGTCGTCGGCAAACACGCGGCGGGCGGGGCTGTAGGCGTCCTGGGACGGAATGACGATTTTGCCGAGGGGCTGGTAGGGGCTCTGGTCCTGGGGCCAGTCCACGGAGCTGTCCTCCACGGGCATGGTTTTCAGGTCGGTGCAGAGCTGGGCGCGCAGCTCGTACTCGGCGCCCTGGGTGCGGAAGAAGTCCACCACTAGGTCGCGCCAGCCGGCGGGCTCCGTGATTTTCACCTGCTCGCCGGTCAGCGCCTGCACGTTGGCCGAGAGCGGGGCCACGCTGATTTTCGACACGTAGTCGCCGAAGCGGATGGAGCCGAGCGTGGTGTAGGTTTCGCCCAGCAGGTGGTTGTTGGGGTGCGGCGGCACCACCAGCGGAATTTCCTTTTTGAGGCCCACGGCATCCAGCGCCTGATTCACCAGCGTGCCGGCCTCAGTCATAATCTTGGTGACGACCTCCGGCGCGTGCAGAAACACCTTTTCCTGGCGCAGCTGCATGTCGTGGTAGCTTTTGATGTCGCCGGTCGGGATGATGGTATCGTTCACCATCAGGAAGTCCTGGGTGATTTCGTCGGCCTGGTCAGCCAGAAACTTCCGGCCCTCCACCCCAATAATCTTCAGGGCCAGTCCCTTCACCGCCGACTGCGTGTCGGGGTCGATGGCGCCGGGCGCCGACGACAGGCGCAGAATCACGGGGTACACCCGGGGCTCCCGGAACATGCCCTGGGTGAGGTGCGCGGGCAGGTTGGGATAGATGTGCAACTCGCCGCGCAGCACGCCGTGGCTTTTGGCGTGGGCGTCGCGGATGGCGTGGCGGTGCTTCTCAAACATGAAGCGGTTCACCCGCGCCATCGACTCCACGGTTTCGGTGGTGAGCTGCTCTTCGTTGGGCTGGATTTCCTCGACGCCGGAGTCGAAGCGGACGTACTGGGTTGGAATGGTTGCGGGCATAGGCCAGTTGGAAAACGCCCCGGGTTTGCTCCAGAGGCTGTTTTCCGATACGGACCAACTACGGCTTGCGTTGTGGATGAGCCAAGCGTGCACCAGTAGCAGCACGGCACAGTAGCGCGAACTTTGTAGTTCGCGCCCCAGAACGAAATTATCCGAACGGCGCGGGGGCGCGAACTACAAAGTTCGCGCTACTGCCCACTGCGGGCGGCAGGGCTACAGGATTTCGTAGCAGGGGTAGCGGCGCTGCCGGAAAATCAGGCCATCCTTGAATTCAAAAATCAGGCAGAGGTGGGCAATGATGCGCTGGCCGCGTAGCAGCGGGCCCAGGTCGCTGGTGGCGGTGGCCTGCCACTGACCTTCCACCTGCACGCTGCCATCGTCGCAGAGGCGGGTATGGCTTACTTCGAAGTGGGGCTCCTGCAGCAGCTCGCGGCCCAGGCGCAGGTTGTGGAGAATATCGGTGAGCGAGCGGGTCTGCAGGGTTTTGTAGAGGCCGTTGGGGTACTCCGTCTGCACTACCTCGGGGTGCAGCACGGCGGCGTAGGCAGCAGCATCGGTTTCAAACGCATCAACCAGCGCGAAATACTCATTGACAACAGCAAGCGGGTTGGACATGGCGAAGAAGAGGAAAACAGCGCAAAATACGGGCGGCACATAGCCGCAGCCAAGCAAAGCTACTGCTTAGCCCCCACTCAATTGCCGTATCCGGGGCCAGCCACCGGCGCCATCTGTTCGGGGTACTCCGGGGGTGGCCGGCACTATCATCCGGCAGAGCGAGGCCAGCGGCCGGTGGTACGGGCGGGCCGCTGCTTGGCGCGAAGAGGCCGGCGCCTTACTGTTTCTGCAGCCAGGCCAGCGCCTCGGATTCGTCTTCAAACGAGCGGTAGACCAGCGGGCGGCTCTGAACCTGGGTGGTGATGAAAGCCGTAGCCAGGCGCACCATCACGTCGGGCGACACCACAATGGCCCCGTGCCGGTAGCCCGCAGCAGTGGCCAAAGGCAGCCACTCTGCCCCTACCCACTGCTGCTCCTCCGGTGTGAAAGGCACCATCTGGGTCTGGTTGATCAGAATCCGGTGCCAGCCGTAGCGTTGCAGTGCCAGACGCGCCTGGGTAAGCAGGGCCTGCGTTTCGGAGAGCTGCCGCAGTCCTGGCCGCCACACAATCCGGAGCAGCTTAGCCGGGTCCTCAAGTACTTGTCCGGCAGGGTTTTCGAAATACACCAGAAATTGTCGCCGGCTTGTCATCAGACAAAGATAGTTCCCTTTGCTGTAGGTACATGCATTGGCAGCCCCAACTCGGTAGCCGTGCTCTCAAAAGCAGCTATTGAGGGCTACTGAGGCGTTTTCTTGGGTGCCGGGCTGGTTGTGGCGCGGGGCGGAGTGGCCAGCGGCGGAGCTGGCACCGGCTGGCGCAGCAGGCGTTCAGGAGAAGCGGTGGCCTGGCGCGCCGGCTGGCCGGTCAGGCCGGGTGCGGTAGTGGCATTCTGGCCCTGCCCGGCGGTAGTACCGGAGGCTGTAGAGGGAGCCGGCATAGGCGTATTGGGGGGCGGCACTTTCACGGCGCCCAGCTTGCGTTGGGTGGGGGTGGAAGGGGCGCGGTTTTGAGCAACGGCGGTGGTACCCGCCAGCAAAGCCAGCAACAGAGCGGTAGAAAGCGAACGAAGCATAACGGCTATAGAAAACGGTACGGCTCTGTATACGGCGCCACCAGCCGAAAGGCGGCGTACGTTCCCGTCTTTTGCCTTTGCTGGCTGGCTACCACGCAAACGGCCGCTTTCCCGGGTAGGAAAAGCGGCCGTTTGGACACTTACTGTACTATTGAAGCAGCCTACTTGCGCGGCGGCATGGTGCCCACCGGCGCGTCTACCTGAATCCGGCCTTTGGGCGCGGTGGCTCTCTGTTTGCCTTTGCGCATGGCTTTGCGGCGGGCAGCCCGGCGGCGGAAGAAGCCTAAACGGCGCTTTTTGGTGCGGCTGTTGCCGCGGTAGCGCTTGTAGTTGGGGCGCGGAATCACCGTTACGGCATCCGTCTCGGACACGGCGGTTTCCGTGAGAGGCGCTTCCGGACCGGAGGCCGCCAACAGGGTTTCGGGCTCCAGCAGCACCATAAAGGCACATAGAAGCAATAGTATTATTCTAGACATGAACCGAAGAAAAAAGGGTGAAACAAGCTGTAAGCAGGTCGTTTAAGCACTTGCAAACAATGCCTATACCACCTCTATATCAAAGATAACGGCTATAATCGGGCCAATATTACATTTACCCTCAATATCCAATAGCTTATCTGAAAATTGCCTTTTTCAACGGAAGCCTCTTTTTCGACACGACTTAGCTGCGCGATGTAAGCCAGCGCACTGCCTCTCCTTCGTCGACGAATTGGTTGAGGGAACAGTAGTCGCCGTGGGTGTAAGGCAGCGGCGGCAGCGTGTCGTCCTGCACGTCGTCGGCCTGGTAGGGTGCAATCAGAAACGCCAGGTACACGTGCTCGTTGAGGTGGCGGCGCAGCGTGGGGTAGAACTCGGTGGTCAGCCAGTGCACGTCCTGGGCATCTACCTGCAGGCGGCGGCGCGAGTCAATCAGCCAACGGGTGCAGCTGCCACAGGAGGCGGCGTAGTGGAGCATGGCCTGGTAGCCGGCGCGCAGCTCGCCCGATTCCGCCGGCCGGGTCCAGCGGGCGGCCACAATGCCCAGGTCGGGACGGTGGCTGAGGTGGAGGAAATCGGCTAGCGTGGTTGACGTCATGCAAACAGGTGTAGGTGACAGACCAGGAAAGAGTGCAGTGGTACCGATACGCACCAACGGTGCTTCGCGTTGGCTGTGCCGGTCCGCCGCTAGCGGCGCATGCCGCTCGGCCGGCCCTACGCCCGTCAACCGAGTGGTGCCGGGCGGCGCCTCAAACTAAGGCCGCGCCGGGGGCGCAGGCACCAACGGCGGCTGGATGTTGTAGCGACGGTTGAACTCGGCCACGGCCTCGGAACTCACGTTGCGCTTGGTTACTACCACCATCACGCCGCCGGTAGCGCCTTCGCCAAAAATACGGGTGGCCTCGGAGCCTTTCACCACGTTCACGCTGGCAATGGTGCGGCGGTTGAGCTCGTTGATGGCCTGCTGGGTGGAAGGCTGACCGTCGAGGAAATACAGGCTGGGCGCGCTGGCCTGCACCGGGGCGGGGGCCGGCGCAGCCTGGGCAAATACGCCGGCCGGCAGCACCAGCAGGGCCGTGCGCAGCGCCAGCCGCAGGGAAACAGTTAGAAGCTTCATAGTTAGGATATACGCCCCGGGGGCTCGTTTGACTGAAAAAAGACGCTCCCGCAGCCTGGCAGGTTGCGGGAGCGGAGTATCGGGCGGATGCTATCTGTTATTTGGTGATGATGACAATAGCCCCTTGCCGACCTTTTTCACCGTATTTTTTTACGGCGTGCTCAGCATCCAGCACAAACACTGACTCCAGCTTGTCGGGCGTCAGCTGCACGTCGGCCGGACTCACTTCGCGGCCATCCACCATCAGCAGCCGGCCGTTCAGGTCGGCGGCCGTCAATGGCTTGCCTTGCTTGGCGTTTTCCATAAGACGCGCATCGGCGCCGGAAGCGGGCTGCAGCACGATGCTGTGCGTTTTCATGAATGCCAGCACCTCGGCCGAATTCCGGTTCTGCTTGGTAAAAACCAGGATTACGCCATTGCTGGCTTCGGGGCCGAAGGTGGCCGTAGCGGCGCCTTTCACCACGTTCATGCTTTCAATAGTGGCCGGATTCAGGTTATCCAGTGCTTTTTTCTCGATGCGCTTGCCATCCAGAAAGTAAATCGGCTCAACCACCGCCACCGGCTGGCCCTGAGCATCGAACAATACATTTTCCGGCCGGCGGCCAATGGCTATTTCGGCTTTGTAGCGTAGGTTGGTGCCATCCGCCGCCCGTACTTCCGACACGCCGATCAGCCGGTAACCAGGATACTGCTGCACGATGTGCCGCAACGCGGCCGGCGGCAGGGCGCTGATAGGAGCAGGCTTCTCTGTATCGGCCAGGGTGCTGGTTGCTACCACAGCAGGAGTAGCCTGGGTGGCGGCGGCGGTCAGGAGCAAGCCCAGCGCTATAGGCAGCACAGCGGCGTAGCGTAGCAGTTGCCGCGGGGCGAAAGGAAGGGAATTCATCATACGGATACGGTTTTTAAGGGTGATAAAAGAGAAATGGGTTGCTAAAGGGGAGCCGGCCGCCAGCGTACTCAGCCGGACCAGGCTGTATTGATACTGTTGCGGGGCCAGCTGGTTTTCGCGCAGCACGGCGGCATCGGCAATGAACTCCAGGTTTTCCTGGGTGGCGCGCAGCCACAGCCAGGCCGCCGGGCTGGCCCAGGCCAGCACCCGGTGCAGGTGGCCCAGCAGCACATCCAGCGTGTGGGCCTGGCGCACGTGCACCTGCTCGTGGAGCAAGACCACTGGCAGCTCGGCTGGCGCGTGGTGGGCAGGGTTGAGGTAAATAGTCCGCCCAAACGAAAACGGACTCACCTCCCCCATCACCGCCCGAAACTGCACGCCTGCTGCCTCCGCCGGCCGGGAAGCCCGGTGCAGCCGCCACAGTGAGGCAACCTGCACCAACAGTTGCAGCAGCAGCACCGCCGCCCCCAAACTGTAGGCGGCCAGCAGCCACGCGCCATAGTTGGGGCCGGGGGCGGCCGGAGCGGCAGGGCCGGCAGCACCAGCCCAGGCGGGCAGCACCGCCGCCAGCGGCGCGGCCGGGGCTACCGCGGGCCGCAGCCAGCCCAGATCCAGCACCGGGTAGACGGCCGCCAGCCCCAGCGCCGCCAGCAGATACGCGCGGTTGAGCTCGTGAAACGTGAGCCGGCGCAGCAGCCCGTAGTAGACGGCCAGCAGCAACAGCAGCGCCCCCTGCATTTTCAGCAGATACAGAAGCAGCGCGGGCATCAGGGCCGGGTTTTACGGTTTTCGATCATGTCGATGATGTCCTGCAGCTCCTCGGGGCTGATTTTCTGCTCCTGGGCGAAGAACGACACCAGCTCCTTATAGGAATTGCGGAAGTAGTCGCCGACGAAGGTGCCCAGGAAGCGGCGGCGGTAATCCTCGGCCGTGACGCTGGGCACGAACCGGAAGGTGTTGCCCAGCTTGCGGCTGGTCAGGTAGCCTTTACGCTCCAGGTTGCGCACCGTGGAGGCCAGGGTGGTGTAGGGCGGGCGCGGCTCGGGCAGCAACTCCAGCACTTCCTTAATGAAGCCGCCGCCAAGCTGCCAGAAGCCCCGCATGGCCTCTTCCTCAGGTTGAGTTAATCGTTCCATTTTTTTATTACGAACTTTTCGTAATTCTACGAATAAATCATACTTATTGGTTATCAACGGAAAATATTTTTTCAATGGAAAAAGAAAGAGGCCGCCTGCATGATGCAGGCGGCCTCTTTCTTCATAATCATACGGTGTAGAGACGCAATATTTTGAGTCTCGTCGTTGAACGGTCTGATGGCACGAGCACCAGTTATACTGCTGATTGGGGCTTGGTACAGAAGCCGGTTCAACCCCAGCAACGATGAGAGGCAAAATATTGCGTCTCTACACCGTTCCTGGAATCATCACCAAACAACATCAGCACGCGACAACCGGCCCGACGGCTGAAAAAGCCGCCGGACCGGGACGTTCTGGGCTACCAGATGTTGGCGCGGACGTTCTGGGCGCGGACCATCTTGGCGTCTTCCTTGCAGCCGAAGGCCTCGTAGAACTGGGGCATGTTCATGAGCGGGCCGTTGGTGCGGTACTGGGCCGGGGAGTGCGGGTCGGTGAGGACCTGCTGGCGGATGTATTCGGGGCGGGCGTTGGTGCGCCACACCTGGGCCCAGCCGAGGAAGAAGCGCTGCTCGGGCGTGAAGCCGTCGTAGCGGGGGCGCGGGTTGCTGCCGTACTTCTTCTGCAGCTCTTTTTCGAGGGCTGAGTAGGCCAGGGCCAGGCCACCGAAGTCGGCCAGGTTTTCGCCCATGGTGAGCTTGCCGTTCACGAACACCGAATCCAGGGGCTGGAAGGCCGAGTACTGGGCGCCCACCATGTCGGCGCGTTTCGTGAATTCGGCCGCGTCTTCCTTGGTCCACCAGTCGCGCAGGTTGCCCTGGGCATCCGATTGCCGGCCCCGGTCGTCGAAGCCGTGGGTGATTTCGTGGCCGATAACCGCGCCCATGCCGCCGTAGTTCACCGCGTCGTCGGCCTTGGGGTCGAAGAACGGGGGCTGCATGATGCCGGCCGGAAACACGATTTCGTTGAGCGAGGAGTTGTAGTAGGCATTCACCGTGGGCGGCGTCATGCCCCACACTTCGCGGTCAATCGGCTTGCCGTAGCGGCTCAGGTTGTCCTTCGACTCCCACTCGCGGGCGGCCAGCACGTTTTTCAGGTACGATTCGCGGCTCATCGAGAGGGCCGAATAGTCCTTCCACTTGTCGGGGTAGCCGATTTTGACGGTGAAGGCGTTGAGCTTCTTGAGGGCTTCCTCCTTGGTGGCAGCGCTCATCCACTCCAGCCCGCGGATATGCTCACCCATGGCTTCCTTGATGTTAGCCACCATCTGCTGGGCCTTCACCTTGGTTTCGGGCGCGAAGGCCTTGTCTACGTACAGCTGACCGAACGCCTCGCCCAGCGCGCCGTCCGTAGCGCGGAGCATGCGCTTCCAGCGGGGCTGCTGCTGCTTGGCGCCGCTCAGCACTTGCTGGAACCGGAACGACTCATCGCCAAACGACTGTGGCAAAGCCGACATCAGCGACGAGGCGAGGTGCCAGCGCAGATAGGTTTTCCAGTCGCCGAGGGGCTCCTGCTTGAGGGCGGTGCTGGCTTCCTGCAGAAACTCGGGCTGGCCCACAATCACCTCTTTAGCCGAGCTGAGACCCAATGCGGGCAGCATCACGGGCAGACCCAGGTTGGGGTATTTCTGGGCAGCCTCGGCCACCGTCATCTTGTTGTAGTTGGCGTAGGGGTCGCGCAGGGCTACGCGGTCCTTGCTGGCTTTGGCGAGCCGGGTTTCGAGACGCAGCACCGTGGCGGCGCTTTTGGCGGCCACGGCCGGGCTCTCGCCCAGCATCTTAAAGGTGTTGGTGAGGTAGGTGGTGTAGGCCGTGCGGATGGCTTTCGAGCGGGCGTCGTCCTTGAGGTAATAGTCCCGGTCGGGCAGGCTCAGACCGCCCTGGCTGAGGTAGAGGGCGTACTCGTCGCTCTTTTTGCGGTCCTGGTTCACGCCCAGCCCGAACACCGAGCGGGTTTGCAGGCGCTGGGCGCGCACCAGCTCGGTTTGCAGCCCGCGCAGGTCCTTCACCGCGTTGATGCGGTTCAGCTCCGGCTGCAGGTACTTCAGGCCGGCTTTGTCGATTGCCACCGAGTCCATGGCCGTGGCGTAGTAGTCGCCCACTTTCTGGAGGTTGGTACCCTTGGCGGCGGTTTTGTTGGCGGCCGAGGTTTCCAGAATCTGGCGCATCACGGCCTCGTTCTGGTTGATGAGCCCGTTCCAGGAGCTCCAGCGCGACTCGGCGGCCGGAATCGGGTTGTTCTTCAGCCAGGTGCCCGAAGCGTACTGAAAGAAGTCGTCGCAGGGCGAAACCGACTTGTCGATGTTCGCCGGATCAAGGCCAACGCCGGGCAGCACGGGGCCGAGCTGGGCCGTAGCCGTAGCATCAGCCGTGGCAGGCGTAGCAGCAGGTGGCGTGGTGGCGGTGGTAGCGGGCGTGCTGGCGGCGCAGCCGGCCAGGGCTAGGCCGGCTGCCGTGCCCAGGGAGAGCAGGAAGGTGCGTTGTGGGGTCATTAGTGGAAGATTGGAGGTTGTGGAAGAAGTTGAAGTTGGGAGAAGAAGAGAACGTCATGCTGAGGCGTAGCCGAAGCATCTCGCGTGCTGACGTTGCCTTGCTAGCCCAGGGTTTAAACCCTGAGCTACGGAGCGGTTGTCGTTCGACGATTCAACAACGTCAGCACGCGAGATGCTTCGCTCCGCTCAGCATGACGTTCTTTTTGGCTGGGCTTCCGGCTACCAAATCACAGCCCGCTCGGCATCCGGGCGAACCATTTTCTGGCCGGGCGTGCAGCCGAAGGCCTGGTAGAACTCGGGCATGTTCATGAGGGGGCCGATGGTGCGGTACTGGCCGGGCGAGTGGGGGTCGGTGAGGATTTGCTGGCGCAGGGCTTCGGGGCGGATGTTCTGGCGGCGCAGCTGGGCCCAGCTCAGGAAAAAGCGCTGCTCGGGCGTGAAGCCGTCGATGAGCGGGCGGTTGCCTTTGCCGTACTGCTTGTCGAGCTGCTTTTGGAGGGCGGCATATACAATGGTGAGGCCGGCAAAGTCGGCCAGGTTTTCGCCCATGGTCAGCTTGCCATTCACGTACACCGAGTCGAGGGGCGAGAAGGCCGAGTACTGGGTGCCCACCACGGCGGCGCGCTTCGTGAATTCGGCCGCGTCGGCCGGCGTCCACCAGTCGCGCAGGTTGCCTTCCGAGTCGTACTGCCGGCCCGAGTCGTCGAAACCGTGGGTCATTTCGTGGCCCATCACCCCGCCAATGGCGCCGTAGTTTACCGCATCGTCGGCTTCGGGGTCGAAGAACGGCGGCTGCAGGTAGCCGGCCGGGAACACGATTTCGTTCATCGGCGGGCTGTAGTACGCATTGATGGTGGGCGGCGTCATGCTCCACTCAGTGCGGTCAATGGGTCCGCCGAACTTCTTCACGTTCTGCTGATAGCCCCACTGGCGCGCTGCCAGCACGTTTTTCAGGTACGACTCGCGCGAAATGTTCAGCGCCGAATAGTCCTTCCACTTATCGGGGTAGCCGATTTTCACGCGCAGGGCGCTGAGCTTCTTGAGGGCTTCCTGCTTGGTGGCGGCGCTCATCCAGGTGTTGGTCTGGATGTGCTCAGCCATCGACTCGCGGATGTTGGCCAGCATATCGAGGGCCTTCTGCTTGGCAGCGGGCGAAAACGCCTGATCCACGTACAGCTGCCCGAAGGCCTCGCCCAGGGTGCCGTCGGTGGCGGCCAGCATGCGTTTCCAGCGGGTGGGCTGCTGCTTGGCCCCGCTCTGCACCTGCGCAAACCGGAAGGCCTCGTCGCTAAACGCCTGGGGCAGGGCCGCCGGCACCGACGATACCAGCTGCCAGCTCAGGTAGGTTTTGAGGTCCTGCAGCGGCTCCTCTTTCAGCACCGCGCTGACTTCCCGGAAAAACTCGGGCTGGCCTACAATCACCTCCTGGGCCGCGCCCAGGCCGTTGCGCTTCAGCAAAGCCGAGGGCTGCAGGTTCGGGAACTGCTTGTCGGCCTCGGCCACCGTCATCTTGTTGTAGCTGGCGTACGGGTCGCGCAGCGACACCCGGTCTTTGCTGGCACGGGCCAGGCGGGTTTCCACGCGCACCACTGTGGCGGCTTTGGCCGCGGCCGTAGCCTCCGGGTCGCCGAGCAGCTTGAAGGTGTTGGTGAGGTAGGTGATGTAGGCCGTGCGCACGGTTTTGGAGCGGGCGTCGTCCTTGAGGTAGTGGTCCCGATCGGGCATACCCAGGCCGCCCTGGCTCATGTTTACGGCGTACACCGAGCTGTTTTTGCGGTCCGGACTCACGCCGGCCCGGAAGAACGCGCCGGTGCCCAGCGTCTGCTGGCGGGCAATTTCCGAGAGCAGGCCGGGCCGGTCTTTCACGGCGGCAATGCGGGCCAGCTCGGGCTTGAGGTAGGTCAGGCCGGCTTTTTCCAGGCCCACCGAGTCCATGCCGACGGCGTAGTAATCGCCCACTTTCTGGCGGTTCGAGCCGGGGGTGGCGGCGCGGTCGGCGGCGGCATCATCCAGGATGCGGCGCAGGGTGGCCTGGGTCCGGTCGTTGAGCTCGTTGCGCGGGGCCCAGCTGCTGGCGTAGGCCGGAATGGGGTTGTTTTTCAGCCAGTTGCCGCCCGAAAACCGGAAGAAGTCCTCGCACGGCGACACCGAGCGGTCCACATCCTGGGGGTTGATGCTGCGGCCGCCGGTGGTGGAGGCAACCGCCGTGGCCGGAGGCGCGGGCGTAGTGCTGGTGGAGGCGGGCTGGGTGGTGGCGCAGCCGGCCAGAGCCAGCAGCAGGGCCGCCGCGCCGGCCCGGGTAGGAACAAAAAGGTGTTGCATGCAGCAAAATCAGCGTAGGCTTCGCCTAAGGTCGCGGCGCGCCGGGAAAGGTTGCGGGCCGCCAGCCGATTACGTCTGAAAAGCACCAGCGCGGCCACCGCCCGGGAGGGGCAGCAGCCGCGTTGGTAGTATGGGTCGCAGGTCGGGTGCGGGTCAAATACGGTGCTGCTCTTCCTGCAGCCAGCTGATGGCTTGGCCCTCGTCGGTGAATTGGGCCGACATAGGATGGCCCGTAACCGGGTGGAACAGCGTCGGGAACGGGGGCGAATCGGTGGAAGCCAGCAGCTGGTGTGGCGCCAGCAGGAAAGCCACCCGGATTTCGCGGCCCAACTTCTCCAGCGCCTGCCGGGGCGCGTTCTGGTTCACCCAGTTGGTGATTTCGTGGGTGGTGCGGAACCGCCGCCGGGCATCGAGCAGCCAGAACCGGCAGTTGGCGGCGGCGGCGGCCTGAAACAGCTGCACGTAGTTCTGCTTCACCTCCTCGGCCAGACTGATTTCCACCAGCCACCGGCCCACCAGAATATCCAGGTCGGGGCGGTAGAGAATGGGAAAAGCCGGCGTCGAGAAGTCTTGCATCAGGCAAAGGTACAGCACAGAAAGTATGTACGGGAAGGCCCGCTGCAGCTCCTGCCTACAGCCGCGGCTTAGCCCGCACGTACTGGTTGGGCCAAGCAATATCAGTGCCCAGTTCGTGCGCCGCGTGCAGCGGGAAGTAGGCGTCGCGCAACGATTCTCGGGCCAGCAGCACCAGGTCGGCTTGGCCGCTGGCAATGATGGCCTCGGCCTGCTGCGCGTCCGTGATGAGGCCGACGGCGCCGGTGGGCAGGCCGGTTTCGCGGCGCACCTGCTCGGCAAATTCCACCTGGTAGCCGGGACCCACGGGAATATCCGCCTGAGGTACGTTGCCGCCGGTGGAGCAGTCCAGCAGATCCACGCCCTTGTCTTTCAGGATGCCGGCCAGCCGCACGGTATCGGCGGCCGTCCAGCCGCCCTCGGTCCAGTCGGTGGCCGACACGCGCACCAGCAGCGGCAGGTGATCAGGCAGTACGGCCCGGGTGGCTTCCACCACTTCCAGCAGCAGCCGGATGCGGTTTTCGAAGGAGCCGCCGTATTCGTCCTGGCGGTGGTTGCTCAAAGGCGAGAAGAACTCGTGCAGCAGGTAGCCGTGGGCGGCGTGCAGCTCAATCACCTCGTAGCCGGCTTCCAAAGAGCGCAGCGTGGCCGCGCGGAAGTCGGCGACCACCTGCCCGATTTCGGCCACACTCAGGGCGTGGGGCGTGGGCTCGTCGGGGATGAAGGGCTCGGCGCTGGGCGCTACCGTCTGCCAGCCGTGGGGCTCGGTGGGCAGGATGGCGTCGGCGCCTTCCCAGGGGTTGCGGTGGCTGGCCTTGCGGCCGGCGTGGGCCAGCTGAATGCCGGCCACGCTTCCCTGGGCCTTGATAAAGTCGGTGATGCGGCGCAGAAACGGCACGTGCTCGTCTTTCCAGATGCCCAGGTCGCCGGGCGTGATGCGGCCTTCCGGCGACACAGCCGTGGCTTCCTGAATGATGAGGCTGGCCCCACCCACGGCCCGGCTGCCCAGGTGCACCAGGTGCCAGTCGTTGGCGAAGCCATCCTGGGCGCTGTACATGCACATGGGCGAAATAACTATCCGGTTGCGGAGCGTGATACCACGCAGCGCAACCGGCGAAAACAGATCAGACATGATGAGGGGTTTGGTCGATACGAAGCGAATAAACCCTTTCCGGGGCCGATAGGTTGCGCCGCGGCCGGGCCGCCGGAAACAAGTGCGCCCGTTTTCGGGTAGTGCTAGGCACCTGGCTTCCGCCACCTGTCCCCTTCCCCTATGATGCGCACCATCAAGCAGCAGCACCGCGCCGTCAGCGCCCCCATTGCCGACCTGGTTACCTACCGGGCCCTGCCCACGGAGGCCGTCGAGCACCTCGACCCGTTTCTGTTCCTCAACCACCACGGCCCCCAGACCTACCCGGCCCGCAACCGCGGCCTGCCCTTTGGCCCCCACCCCCACCGCGGCTTCGAAACGGTGACCTTCATTCTGGACGGCGACATCATGCACCAGGACAGCGGCGGGCACCAGAGCATTATCGGGCCGGGCGGCATTCAGTGGATGCGGGCCGGCAGCGGCCTGATTCACTCGGAAATATCGTCCGACGAGTTCAAGCAGACCGGCGGCCCGCTGGAGATTTTGCAGCTGTGGGTGAACCTGCCGGCGCAGCATAAAATGACCGCGCCGCACTACGTGGGTTTGCAGGAACCGCAAATCCCGACGGTGGCGCTGGACGAAGGCCGCGTGCAGGTGCACGCCGTTTCGGGCAACTGGGCCGGCACCGAGGGCGCCCTGCAGCCTCTCACAGACATGCAGCTGGCCACCATCAACTTCCAACAGGGCGGGCAGCTGGCCCTCACCATTCCGGCCGAGCGCACCATTTTCTGCTACGTTATCCGGGGCCGCCTGCGCATCAACGGGCAGGAAGCCGCGGCGCGCCAGCTGGTGGAGTTCAGCTACGATGGCGACGAGTTCCAGGCCGAGGCCCTTACCGACGACTGCGTGCTGCTGCTGGGCCACGCCAAGCCATTTGCAGAGCCCATCGTAGCCTACGGGCCCTTCGTGATGAACACCGAAGCCGAAATCCGCCAGGCCTACCAAGATTATCAGGCCGGCAAGTTCGGCGTCTGGAAGGGCTAACCCCGGCCGGGCTGGCCTAAGTCCTGCGAAATACACTGCCTATCAGGTTTCAGCCTGAAATTTTCTTCGACCATTGATAAGGTAAATCCGGCTTTCATTCGTCTGCCAGACAGCAGCGGGGCGGGGCCACCACCAACCGGGCGGCCCCGCCCCACTGCCGGGTTTTGCCAGAACGATTGTCCACAATCATTTTTCTTCGTACATTTGCAACCGAATCAGTTACACTTATTTTCATGAACACCCGCTTCGCTGTCGCAACGCACATTCTGGCTTTCCTGGCGCAAAGCTCCGGGCAGCCGGTATCGTCGGAGGTGCTGGCGGGTAGCGCGGGCACTCACCCGGTGGTGGTGCGCCGCCTGATGAGCACGCTCCGCAACGCCGGCCTGGTACGCACCCAACTGGGGGCCGGCGGCGGTGCTCTGCTGGCCCGTTCGCCCGAAAGCATTTCGCTGCTGGACGTGTACGAAGCCATGCAGGAGCCGGAGCCCGACCTGTTTGCCGTGAGCAGCACCAAGCCCAACGCCCACTGCAACCTGGGCCGGGTGATGCAGCACACGCTCGAAGACCTGCTAGGCAGCGCCGAGCAGGCCATGCGCCAGGCGTTGGCGGCCGTATCGGTGGCGCAGCTGATGCGGGAGCTGGCCACCCGCATCCCCGCCGACTGCGGCTGCCCGGACTCGGCCTAGCCTCCTTTTTTTCAGGTCTTGATCTGTAACCGGATCAGTTACCAACTTTTTTGCCCCACGCTTTTCCAGGTTGCGCAACCAACCATTTGTTTGGCTTGCCGACTCCACACCTAATATGAACAAGTTTGTTAGAATGACGCCCGTCATTCTGCTCGGCGCACTAGGTGGGCTGGCCCTTTGGCCCAGCCACCTGCCCGAGGCCCCCACCCCCGATTCGTCGACCCTTACGGCTTACCTGCGCGAGCCGCAGCCGGCCACTCCGCCCCTAGCGGCAGGCACGACCGTGCCCGCTACCGTGGCCGGGCGGGTCTGGGAAGTGTATTTCACCGAAGGCCAGCACGTGCGCAAAGGCCAGCTGCTGCTGAAAGTAGCGCAGAAGCTCGTTTCGGCGGAGCACCACCGCCTGCAGCAGCAGCTCACCCAGCAGCAGCAGCAACTGGCTTCTCTGGCTGCCCAGCCCGCCGCGCCGGCCACCGAACTGACGGCCACCACCGCCCGCGTGGCCGCCACCGAACGGCAGCTGGCAGCCCTGCCCGCGCAGCTCAGCTTCCAGTTCGTGACGGCCCCGCACGACGGCGTGATGGTGCGCCGCAGCGTGGCCGCCGGCGACTACCTGAGCGTCGGCGCGGCCATCGGGCAGCTGGCGCCGCTGCCCGCCCCACCCGCCGACGACACTACCCTACTGCTTTCCAGCGCCAACTAACCCGCTCTTTCGCACCACAACTTTCTACTCCTTTATGCAACAGCTCACGCAATATCAGGTGGAACGCATGCTCCACCGCCAGCGCCGCAACCCGGCCCGGCCCCTCACTCCCACCACCCGCCTGGTCCACGACTTGGGCTTCGACTCGGTTGACGTGGTGGAGCTTACCCTGAATCTGGAAAGCCGCTTTCACATCGAAATTGCAGATGCGGAGCTGGAAGAGCTGCACACGGTACAGGACGTGCTCAACTGCGTGGACCTGCACTTTTCGCCGCCGGTGGCCTAATCCGGCGGCTCTTTTGCAGGCCCGGCGCCGTGCGTATCTTGCATGCCCTACGCCTGCTCTACCCTTATGCCTGCTTTCCCCGACGATGTGCATCACTCCCTGGCGGAGGCAGGCTGGTTTGAAGGCCGAACCGTATCTACGGCCGGCTACCAGCAGGACACGTTGCGTCGGCAACTCACCTGGCTCCCCACCGCCGCCGCATTTCTGCGCGAGTTTGGCGGCCTGCACTGCTACTTCACCCGCCAGGATCAAAGCACGACCCGCATGCAGTTCGAAATCCAGCAGGCAGCGGCTTTGCTGGACTTACACCGCCTGCGCACGGAATATGAGCCGCGCGTACCGGGCCGAAAGCTGAGCTTGGTAGGCCAGGCCTACACCGATCCGCTATGCTTACTGGTAGATACCAAGGGCACCTTTTATGGCGCCTGCGAGGAAGGCATCTACCACATTGCGGATACCGTGCCGCTGGCCCTGGAAGCCATTGTGATGGACCTGCCTTTCCGGGAGCTATAACCGCCTGCCTATACCACGGAAGTCAGCTGCATCTGCTGCAGCCAGTCCAGGGCCGTGCGCTCATCGGTAAAACGGTCGGCCACAAAGGGCTTGCCGTCGAAGAAGCTGGCGGGCGGGAAAGCGGCATCGGCCTGGGGGTCGCGCAGGTGCACCGGGGGCAGCAGATACGCCAGCGCCGTACGCCCGCCCAGCTGTCCCTGCAGGCGCGGCAGAAAATCCTGCACCATCCAGACGGCTCCTTCCCGGTCGGTGTTGTTGCGGCGGCGGGCATCTATCAGCCACTGGCGGCAGCCGTGCTGGGCCGCGGCCTGCAGCAGCAGCTCGTAGCCCTGCTGCATTTCGGCCAGCGTAATCACCCGCATCCAGCGCGCCACCAGCACCTCCAGATCGGGACGGTGCGAGAGGGCCAGAAAATCGGGGGAGTCAGGGAGCATAAGCAGAGTGAAAACAACGAGCTGCAAAGGTAGATAGAGCGTTTTACATATAGCCTTCTTTCCTGGCCAGCTTCTGGCCGGCTTTGGCTGCCGCACGGCGGCCCCGTATATTTCGCCATGATTCCCCTCATCACCCGCACTTCCCGCCTTACCATTCTGGCTGCCAGCCGTGCCCTGCTTACGGCTGAGCTCCACAAGCCCCAATACTTCCCGGTGCTGCTGGGCGCGGCCCTGCCCGCCGACTGGCCTCCCGGAGAGTACGATGCCGAAGCCAGCCGCTATTTTCTGGCGCAGCTGACAGCGGGCGGCCGGGCGGCGGCCGGCTGGTATGGCTGGTACGCCATTCTGCGGGCCACCGAGCAGCAGCCGGCCACGCTGGTAGGCGCCGGCGGCTTCTGGGGGCCGCCCGATGCCAACGGCACGGCCGAAATCGGCTACTCCATTGCGGCGGACTGGCGCGGGCAGGGTCTGGCCACCGAGCTGGTGGGCGGGCTGGTGCAGCAGGCCTCGCACACGGGCATTGTGCGCCGCCTGATAGCGCACACGCTGCCCGGCAACGAGGTGTCGCAGCGCGTGCTGCTCCGCAACGGCTTTACGCTGACCGACCCCGACACGGAAGGACGCATGCGGTTCGAGCGGGCCGTGGAGCCCTCGGAGGCGCCGCAGGCGCCGGGCCAGATTATGCCTATCAGCTAACCGGCTTGCGGGTAGCCTTGGGCGCGGGCAGCTGCGGGTCGAGGCGGAGCAGGGCGTCGCGCAGGGTGCGGGCCACTACGTATGCCTTGTACCAGTTCTGGTCGGCGGGCACGAGGTGCCAGGGGCAGCTGGCTGGGCTGCAGTGGCGGAACACGTCTTCGTACACGGCGCGGTACTGGGGCCACTGGCGCGCCTTTTCCTCGTCGCCGGCCTCGTATTTCCACTGTTTATCGGGGTCGAGGGTGCGCTCCAGCAGCCGCTCCCGCTGCTCGGCTTCCGAGACGTGGAGGTAAAACTTGAGCACCGTGGTACCGGCCTGCTGCAGCAGCTTCTCGAAGTTGTTGATGGCCACAAACCGGCGTTTGGCTTCCTCGGCCGGTATCAGGCCCTGCACCCGCGTGATGAGCACGTCCTCATAGTGGGAGCGGTTGAACACCTGCAGCATGCCACGGGCCGGCGCCTGCTGGTGCACTCGCCACAGGAAGTCGTGCGCCAGCTCTTCGGCAGTCGGCTCCTTGAAGGAATGCACCTGCACGCCCTGCGGATTGAGGCCGCTGAACACCCGCCGGATCAGGCCGTCTTTGCCGCTGGCATCCATGCCCTGCAAAATCACGAGCACGCTGTGGCGGTTTTCGGCGTAGAGCCGGTACTGCAGCTCAATCAGCTCCTGCCGGATGCGCTTCAGCTCCCGCAGCGTGTGCTCTTTGTGGAACTCGGCAGGCGCCCGGCTGGGCAGCTTGGTAAGGTCGGGGGTGGCGTGTTTGCTCATGGTAGCTTGGTATACGCAGGAGTTGCGGCTTGCTACAGCTTATCCGGGCACTTCCTGCTCTGCCTGATGAGCACCACACGAAACAGGCGGTGAAATGGCATTGCGCGGCTTACAGCCAGTCGCAAGACGCGACAAATCGACCGAAATCACCTCTCAAACCCGCAAAAATCGGCCATTGTGGCCGAACATAGCCCTACGGGCGGGTAGTTCACTGTTGGTACACGGTTTGCAATAGTCTTGTCGAACCTACCAATAGGAACCCAACCATGAATCTGATTAGCCGAGAATTCATTCGTAACCTGGCCCCGCAACTTGATCTGCTCAACACGCTGGGTGGGGGCATGGCGCAGGTTCAGCTGCGCGTGGACAAGCGGGAGCAAGGCGTACTGGTACGCGTAGCGGCCCCGTCGGTGAGCCCCGAAAACATTCATGTGCTGCTCAACAACAACCGCCTGACGGTGCTGGGCGAATACCGCCACCAGCCCGAGGACCAGCTGGCCGCGCCGCTCTTCACGCGCGTGCTCGACCTGCCTGCCAACCTTGACCTGACCCGGATTGATGCCGTGCATGAAGAAGGGGAACTGCGCATCCGGATTCCGTACCAGAACCCGGCCGACCGCCCCCGCGAAATCACCATCAGGCAGCGCTAAGCCGCGCCTGCCTTCTTATATCGCCGGGACCGACCGGCGCCATGTTTCACCAGCCACTGCGCCCGCAGTGGCTTTTTTATTTCCCTCCGGGGCCGGGCGGCCCGGCTGGCGGCCTTAGCTCATCAGCACAAACACCAGCACGAAGCCCATCAGCAACGACAGGTAGAACCAGCCCATCACCAGCCCGCGGTAGCGGCGCGGCAGCTGGTTGCTGAGCACCAGCACGGCCACCACCACCAGCACCAAATGCAGCAGCAGAAACAGCACGGCCTTCACCCAGTTGGGCACGATGGTATTTTCGGGCTGGAACTGGTCGGGCCGGCCCAGCGGCGACGTCACCCAGCGCAGCAGGTAGTAGGCCACCACCTCAAACACCGCAAAGCCCGCCGCCCCCGCCACCTGCGCCCACCCACTCGTTTTCTGCGTTACGTCAGCCATTTTCTTTTTGGGTGAATTTTGGTGGTGAGGTGATGGAGTGATGAGGTGAACTGTGATGAAGTGATTGGGTGCTTGGGTGATAAAGAACGTCATGCAGAGGCGCAGCCGAAGCATCTCGCCAGTGTGGCAATCAGCAACGCCACAACGTCAGCAAGCGAGATGCTTCGCTCCGCTCTGCATGACGTTCTTTATCACCTCATCACCATTCACCTCATCCCCTCATCACTATTTCCCAAGCACTTCGGCGCTGCGGGTGCGGATGTAGAGCTCTTCCACTTTGGCGCGGGCCCAGGGCATGCGGCGCAGAAACGCCAGCGCCGACTTGGCACTGGGGTTCACGGCAAAGCAGTTCATGCGCAGCCGCTCATCGAGGCCGGGCCAGCCGTAGCGGGCCTGTAGGTAGTCGATGATGGAAGCCAGCGTGACGCCGTGCAGCTCACGGATGAGGTGGCCGTTTTCGTCGCGGGCATCTTGGGGGGCAGAGGGCATAAGGATAGGGGCAGGTAAGGTGCGGGACGGCAAGTTCGCAAAAAACCGGCACGCCGGCTTTTGCCCGCATGGGCACTAGTTGCTTAGCTTACGGCGTTACTTTTGCCATGACCCTGCTGATGAAACGCCCTGCCTCCACTCCGCCGCGCCGCCGCCCGAGCCTGCCGCCCTGGCTGCGCTGGGTTGTGGGGCTGGTGCTGCTGGGCACGCTGGGGTTCTACCTCACCCACCGCCGCCAGATCAACCGCCATGCGCGCCTGGCCTGGGCCTCGCTCATCAGCCGCCACCTCACGGGCCACGAAAAAACGCCCCTGCTCGACGGCTACTCCGTGCACGGCATCGACGTATCGGCCTACCAGGGGCGCATCAACTGGGCCGAGGTGGCCAGCCACGACGTGCAGTTTGCCTTCATCAAGGCCACCGAGGGCGTGACCTTGCGCGACCAGCGCTTCCGGCGCAACTGGGAGGCCGCCCGCAAGGCCGGCGTGTACCGCGGCGCCTACCACTACTTCCAGCCCAACTACGACGGCGCCCGGCAGGCCAACCTGTTTACCCGCACCGTGCCCCTGGCCCCCGGCGACCTGCCGCCGGTGCTGGACGTGGAGCACGCCGAGTTTCACGATGTGGCCGCCATGCGCCGCAACGTGGGCGTGTGGCTGCGGCTGGTGGAGCGCCACTACGGCGTGCGGCCCATCCTGTACTCCAACTACAGCTTCTACAAGCGCCACTTGGCGGGCCACTTCGATAAATACCCGCTCTGGCTGGCCCACTACGAGGTGCCGGAGCCGCGGCTGCCGCGTGAGAAGTGGATTATCTGGCAGCATTCCGACGAAGCCTACATTCCCGGCATCCGCGGCACCGTCGATTTCAACGTGTTTCAGGGCAGCTTCCAGACGCTGCTGGCCCTGCGTATTCCTCCCAAGACCGGGCCGGCGCCGCGCTAGACGCCCTACGCCCGGGCCCGCCCTACCTTTGTGCGTATGACCCGACCTGCTTTTTTTCCTTTCGGACTGCGGCCCGGCCCCGGGCCGCGGCTGGCTACCGGGTTGCTGCTGTTCCTGCTGGCTGCCCTAGGCGGCTGCGCCGGTGGCGGCTCCACCTTCACCCAAACCGGCCAGGCATCTTACTACGCCGATAAGTTTGAGGGCCGCAAAACGGCCAGCGGCACGGTGTACCGCGGCGGCCGGCTCACGGCGGCCCACAACACGCTGCCCTTTGGCACGGTGGTGAAGGTCACGAACCCGCGCAGCAAAAAGTCCGTCAAGGTCACCGTCACCGACCGGGGCCCGCACGCCAAAGGCCGCATCATCGATCTGTCCAAGAAGGCCGCCCGTAAAATCGACATCATCGACGCCGGCGTGGCCCCCGTAAAGCTCAAAGTGGTCCGGAAGCGTTAAAACGGCTTCTCCTAGTCCGACGCCGCAGGCGTCCGACCGGGGGCATCATTCCACTATTTCCTCTCTTCCATGCGCATCAAGAAGAAAGTAACCTGGACTCTGCCGCCTGCCACCACCTCCCGTTTCGAGGCGTTGGCGGCCTTCATCAAAGCCGCCGAGGCCCAGCATTGGTCGGAGGCCGAGGTGCAGTTTGTCATCAACGAAGTAGTGGAAGCCACCAACGAAGCCGAGGTGCGCGAAATTCTCCAGGACTACACCCAGCGCTAGCCGCCCCAAACGCCGCCGCGGCGCCCCCGCCGTTGCCGAACCCCACCCAATGCGGGAGATTCGGCAACGGCAGGGGCGCCGCGGCAGGTTTTTGCGCTGCCGGGCAGGCCCCGCTCGTGAGCGGCGTCTGCCCGACAGGGGCCGGCTATTTGCCTTTCTTCTTCATTTTGGTTTTGCCCTTAGCTTTCGGGTCGGCCATGGCAGCTTTCATCAGGCTGTCCTGCTCGGCTTTCATGGCCATGGTGGTGAGGCGGCCGGTCAGCGACATGTAGTCGCCTTCCTTCATTTGGGTGGTGGTGCCATCAGGCATCGTCAGGGTGCCGTCGGGCTTGATTTTGGTGCCGTTGATGAGGGCGGTTTCCTGCAGAACCGGGTTGGTGAGGCCCTGCTGGGTGAGAATCACTTTGCCGTCCTTCATTACCGCTCCGTCGCGGGTGGCGCCGTCTTTCATCACCATGCGGCCACGCGGCTGCACTGGTTTGCGGGGCGGGAGTTTGGTTTGTGCCTGGGCCACGAAGCTGCCCGTAGCCAGCAGCAGGGCGAGAGAAAGAATCCGTTTCATAGCGGAGAACATGAAGAGAAAAAGGGGGTGGGAATGTAACAGTTTGGTAATCTACAAAAGAAGGGCCATTTCCGTTTCAGCAACCCCCGTCTGCTTCCTGACGTTTGTAAAACCGGAGCGGCAGCCGCGCCGGACAGGCCTGAACGCCTGAATTTCCGGGTCGCACCGCTCCAACTCCGTCGTTCTCACCTGCCACGCTTTTCCGTCATTCTGTCCTGTGGACTACAAAGACTACTATAAGATTCTGGGCGTAGAGAAAACCGCTACCACCGACCAGATCAAGAAAGCCTACCGCAAGCTGGCCCGCCAGCATCACCCCGATGTGAACCCCAACAACGCGGACGCGGAGCAGAAATTCAAGGAGGTGAACGAAGCCAACGAGGTTCTCTCCGATCCGGAAAAGCGGCAGAAATACGACCAGCTCGGCAGCGACTGGCAGCGCTACCAGCAGGCCGGCGCCGGCGGCGGCAGTGCCCGGGGCGGCAGCTTCGACTGGAGCCAGTACCAGCAGCAGGGCGGCTTCGGCGGCAACGACTTCGGCGACGGCGCCGACTTCTCGGACTTCTTCGGCTCCATCTTCGGCAATATGGGTGGCGGCGGCGGGCGCAGCACACGCGCCGCGGCCGGCCAGGACTACCAGGCCGAGCTGGAGCTGAGCCTGCAGGACGCCTACGAAGGCGGGCCGCGCACGCTCACTGTCAACGGCAAAAGCCTGCGCCTCACCATTCAGCCCGGCGTTGAGGATGGGCAGGTGATCCGGCTGCGCGACCAGGGCGGCCCCGGCCGCAACGGTGGGCCGGCCGGCTCGCTCTACATCACGCTGCGCGTGCAGCCCGATACCCGCTTCGCCCGCACCGGCAACGACCTCACCCAGGAAGTGCAGGTGCCGCTATATCGCGCTCTGCTGGGCGGTGAGCAGATAGTGGACACCCTCTCGGGCCCGCTCAAAATCAACATCAAACCCGAAACCCAGAACGGCACCCGCCTGCGCCTGCGCGGCAAGGGCTTCCCGGTGCACAAGCAGGCCGGCCAGCACGGCGACCTGTACCTGCGCCTCACGGTGCAGCTGCCCCAGCAGCTTTCTGAGCAGGAAAAAGACTTGCTGCAGCAGCTGGCCGCACTGCGCCCGTAGCGGCTTCGCTCACGTTATCGTTTTACCAGCCAACCACATAGCCTTCCTCACACATGGAAACGCACCGCATCACCATCACGTACCACGACTGCGCCAGCCAGTACGCGCTGACCGAAACGGATCTGCGCGACTTTGTGGAGCTGGGTCTGCTGGCGGCCGGCCCCCGGCCCGGCACCATCCACGACGAGCCCGAGCATGTAGCGCGCCTCTCGCGCCTGCAGCACGAGCTGGAGCTGAGCCACGCGGGCATTGAGGTGGTGCTGGCCATGCGCCAGCGGCTCCTGAGCTTGCAGGCCGAGCTGGTGCGGCAGCAGGCTCGCGCCCGGCAGCTGGAATTTCTGCTGCGCAGCTCCGGCCCCCAACTCGAAGCCGACGACTGGCTCTAGGGTATGTGGAACGACGACGACGACGACCACGACGACGAGGGTCTCGACCAGGGCTTGCGGGAGCTGCACGCGGCCCCGCTGCGCCAGAAAGCCCGCGAAATAGGCCTGCTAACGCAGGCGCTGGTGCAGAGCCTAGCTCCCGCCACCACTCCGCACCCCGATGATGCGGCCCTGCTGCCGCCCGAAGACCAGTCCGAAGAACCCGAGCTGCGCCCCGAAGACGTGCGCGGCATTGGGGAGCTGATGCTCAGCAACGGCTTTCAGCTGGCCGCCAAGCTGGCTGCCGCCCGCGCCACCACCGACTACGGCCGGAGCATGGAACTGGCCGTGCTGATAAAAGTGGCGGCCGAAAGCCTGCTCACCCAGACTTCGCTGTGCCGGGAACTGCGCCTCACCCACCCCGACTATATCCAGACGCTACGCCGCGAGCTAGACGAGTTTCGCCTCCTATTCCGCGACTGGGTCGCCACCTTCGACCCCACCGACCACTACGACGACGGCTGGGGTCTTTTTAGGGAGTAGGGAGTAGGGATTAGGGATTAGGGATTAGGGATTAGGGATTAGGGATTAGGGATTAGGGATTAGGGATTAGGGATTAGGGATTAGGGATTAGGATATATGAAAAAGGCCCCGCCGGGTTACGGCGGGGCCTCTTTTCTTTCTGTTTATTTGCGCCTAATCACCAAGCCTTAATCCCTAATCCTTAATCCCTAAAGCGCTTCTACGCCCAGCGCCAGCATGGTGCCGGCCAGGGTGGCGGCCAGCTTGGGCATGTTGAGTTTGTGCTCGGGGCTGGTTTCGAAGAGGATAGTGGTGGAAACGTGCAGGAAGTTGCCGGCCACGAAGCCCAGCAGCGCCGCGTAAAGGCCACCGGTCAGGAGCTGATCGAGCACCACGTAGTTGCTGACGATGATACCGATTGGGGCCGCCAGTGCAAACAACACCAGCAGCGGCAGCGCCTTCCGGAAGCTGCCCAGCCGCAGCCGCAACGCCGCCATCAGAGCGAAGGCGGCCGGAATGTGGTGGAGCGCCACGCCCGTTAGGATGGCGTAGAAATTGTCGCTGACGGCGCCGGCGGCGGGGGCTTTCACCAGGATGCTGCCCTCCAGAAACGAGTGAATCACCAGCGAAAACAGCAGCAGGAACGGCACGTGCCCCACGTGCTCGGAATGGTGATGCACGTGCCCGTGCTCCACGCCCTGCGAGAAGACCTCCAGAATCAGCTGCCCGAAAAAGCCCGCCAGCACGAAGTAGCCGATGCGGTGCATGTTGCCGGGCACCAGCAGCAGCGCTTCGGGCAGCAGGTGCGTGATGGTGAGCGTAAACAGATACGCGCCGCTAAAGGCCAGCAGCGGCTTCATCCAGACGGTGCTGGCGGTTGGCACCAGCCGGGTAGACCAGCCGGCCCCCAGCACGGTAAGAAACAACAGCAAAACAGCAAACCACATAAACCGGTGATGAAGTGATGAAGTGAACGGTGATGAGGTAAGTGGTGATGAGGTAACTGGTGACAGGCTGCGTAGCTTCCGCATGGTACCTGTTCCCTTTCCCCTCATCACATCTTACCTCATCCCCTCGTCACTTTTTAAGAATGAAAATCATGCGCGGGCTGCTGGCCTCGTCGTAGGGGCGCAGCTGGTAGTCGCCGAGCACGTCTACCAGCCGCAGCCCGGCCAGCAGGAAATACTCCTCAAACCGTTCCCGGCTCAGAGCCCGCACCCGCTCCTCGAAATGCAGTTCCTGGCTGTCGGCGGTCCGGAAGTCGATTTCCTTCACGATGAAGTCCCGGTCGAGGTGACGGCGCAGCTGGAACGTAATGCCGTTCACCGTCTTTTGTTCGTGCGCTACCAGCTCGCGCACCGTGCGCTCGGTGTTCAGGAAGTCGATGACCAGCTTGCCGCCCGGCCGCAGGGCCGCCGTGGCGTTGCGCAGCGCCAGCACGTTTTCGCTCTCGTGCTGAAAGTAGCCGAAGCTGGTGAACAGGTTGAAAATGAAATCAAAGGGCCCAAACGGCAGCGGCTCCCGCATGTCGTGCACCGCAAAGTGCAGGTGCTGGTGGGCGTGGCGCTGCGCCGCCGCAATGCTCTCCGCCGACAGGTCGATGCCGGTTACGTCGTATCCCCGCTCGCTCAGGTAGATGGAATGCCGGCCCTTGCCGCAGGCAAAGTCCAGCAGGCGCGCCTGCGGCTTGGGGTGCAGGCGCGTCAGCAGCGTATCCAGGAAGGCCTGAGCTTCGGCCTGGTTCCGGTCGTGGTAGAGCAGGTGGTAGTAAGGCGAGTCGAACCAGGTACTAAACCATTCCGGCTCCGCCGGGGCGGGTAAAGGCGTCATATCAGAAAACCACAGGTTGCTTGCGGGAGGCAAGGCGCAATGTTCGGGGCCCGGAGCAGCCGCGGCGGCTATCATGCAACAATGTTACAAAATATCCGCAACAACAGCAGTTCCACGTCCGGCGGACCGGCCCATAGGCTGGTTTCACCGAACGTGGAACTGCACTTCGCGGTAGCTTCTAGCCGGCAGGCTTGCTGGCTTCGGCGGGCTCCAGCGCCATTTCGCACACCGGGCACTTGCCGGGCTTGTCGCTGGCGCTGCCTTCGCACTTCATGGGGCAGATGTAGGCCGCGGCCGCCGCTGGGGCAACCAGGCTGTCGGCCGGGGCGGCAACGCTGGCTGCCGGAGTGGCAGCGCCGGCTTCCGTGGCAGGCTTGCTGTCGCAGCCGGTTAGGCTACCCAGCAGCAGGGCGGCAGCCGCCACTACTTTCAGAGACACGATACGCACGGGCTATTCGGGCTTTTCGGCTTTGGCAGCGGGGTCGGCTGTGGTTGCTTTTTCGGCCGCGGTTTCGTCGCTCTTGTTGAGCAGCGTTTCCTTGGCGTTGGCCGAGGTGGCACCATCAGCCGTCGGCTTGGCGCGGCGGTCCAGGTTCACGTTGGAGCTGGGCGGCGTGGCTACACCAGCTTCGTGCTGCGTGCCTTCTGCACCGTGCTCTACGCCTTTGGCACCGTGCATGGCACCGGCGCCTTCGTGGTGCGCGGCAGCACCCTCGTGGTGGGCACCGCCCGCCGTGGCCTGGTCAAAGTTGTCGGAAGAGCGGGTACCGGGCTCCACCATATCCACCGATACTTTCTTGTCGGGGCGCCAGTCGGAAGGCTCGCTGCTGCACGCAGACAGGGACAGAGCGGCTACAGCCAGCGCGGAAAGCAGAAGTTGCTTGGTCATGAGAAGAAAAAGAGAGTTGAAATAACAGGTAAAAAGCGCGGCAGGCTACTTGGCCTCGGGCGCGGCAGCCGGCAGCAGGTTCTTGCGGCGCAGCATCGACTCGAACAGTTTCTGGTCGGTGGCCGTGTTGAAGATTTTAAACGGAACGTGCAGGAACATGGGCGTTTCGAAGGTGCGGGCCACCCAGGCGCGCCAGCCGGTAATCTCGGCCGGCACATCCTGGTTGCGGAACCAGAGCAGGTAGCCTTCGCCTTCCCGCTCTACGCGCCCGATCATGTCCCAGTTGACGCCCATGCCTTTGCCTTCTTTCTCGTTCTGCATCAGCCCGATCTGGCGCTGGTCTATCACGTAGCTCATGCGCTCGAAAAGGGGCTTGGTCTGCTCTACCTGCGTCACGGCCGTAATCTGCGAGGAGCGCAGCAGCACATAGAGCAGGGCCAGCACCAAGCCGCTGGCCAGCCACCACCACGACGGCCAGATGGCGGCGGGCAGTACGCCCACCACAAACGGAATCAGGACAAACCACCATTCCTTGCGCCACACGTAGCCCATGGCCACGCGGGTGTAGAGGTTGGAGTCGAGCTGGTGCTTTTTCGTACGGATAGCCAGGGGCGAGCCAGCCGGCTGCTGCTGGCGGTAGCTGGCGCCGCGTTGGTTGGGGAGTTGCATGGAGGGTAAATTGCTAAATGGCTGAATGGTTAAATGGCTGGCTGTTCAATCAACTGCTGAAACGGTTAACCATGTAACCATTCAGCCATCCAACCATTTAAAACGCTTTCAGGCTGAGGTCGAGGCTTTTGGTGGAGTGCGTGAGGGCACCCACGGAAATGTAGTCGACGCCGGTGGCCCCGACGGCGGCAATGGTGTGCTCGGTGATGCCGCCGCTGGCTTCGGTTTCTACGCGGCCGGCAATCAGCTCCACGGCTTCGCGCAGCTGGGCCGGCGGCATATTGTCGAGCATGATCCGGTCGATGCCGCCGGCGTCGAGGGCCTGCTGCACTTCGGTCAGGTTGCGGGTTTCCACCTCAATGGGCAGCTGGCGGCCGGTGCGGGCCAGGTAGGCCTTGGTGGCCGCAATGGCTTCCGTAATACCGCCGGCGTAGTCCACGTGGTTGTCCTTGAGAATAATCATGTCGAACAGGCCGTAGCGGTGGTTGACGCCGCCCCCGATGAGCACCGCCCACTTCTCGCAGAGGCGGAAGTTGGGCGTGGTTTTGCGCGTATCGAGCAGGCGGGCCTTGGTGCCGGCCAGCAGGTGGCGCAGGTGGGTGGTGTGGGTGGCAATGCCGCTCATGCGCTGCATGCAGTTGAGCACCAGCCGCTCCGCCGTCAGGATGCTCTGGGCGCGGCCCTCTACCGTCAGTACCACGTCGCCGTGCTTGATGGAGTCGCCGTCGGCGAGCAGGGTTTCCACCTGCAGGTCGGCGTCCACGGCCCGGAATATGTGGCGGGCCAGCTCTACGCCGGCCAGTATGCCCTCATCTTTCACCAGCAGCCGCGCCCGGTTGCG
This sequence comes from Hymenobacter sp. APR13, assembly GCF_000737515.1. NCBI lineage: Bacteria > Pseudomonadati > Bacteroidota > Cytophagia > Cytophagales > Hymenobacteraceae > Hymenobacter > Hymenobacter sp. APR13. The sequence goes on along the minus strand of NZ_CP006587.1, from coordinate 2,069,951 downwards.
GGCGTCGGCCGGAATGGCCGCCAGCGAAGAATGGTCACCGTCGCCGACGTCTTCGCGGAGCGCCGTACGAATGAACTCTGAAATTGCTTCCGGGGTGAGGTAGGGGGTGTTTTGCACGGGGCAAAAATAGTGAAAACGGCGCACCTATGAGTAACTGAGTACGGGAGTAGCTGAGTAGATGAGGGCTGGGCACGTGGAGGCGCGGCGCGGCGCGCCCGCAACTTTGGTGGAAGCTTCCATTGCAGGCCGCCAGCGCCTATTACGCAACAGGCCCCCAGCGCACGGATGCACTGGGGGCCTGAAAGAAAAACAGCGGCGGCGAGCAGGAACAGCTTACTCAGCTACTCCATTGCTCCACTACTCTTTCGTGAAATCCATGTTGTCGATGCGCAGGGCACCGTTCACGTTTTTCATCTTGATGAACACCCGATAAGGGCCCGATTTGCCGTTGTACTTGCCAATGGCGTAGGGAATGCCACCCTGGCTGGCGCCCTGGTGCACGATATCGAAGGTGGCGGGGGCGGTTTTGGCGAAGAAGTCTTTCAGGACGAACTCGGCCTGGGTGGCGCTGTAGCTCTGCCGGTCGCCATCGAAGCTGATGTTGACCGTGGCGCCGAAATACTGCGACAACTCGCGCGAGGAAGCACTGCGCAACGCATTGCGCACGGCCCCGAAGGTTTCGGCCTGCGCCAGCACCGCTCCCGAGCTCAGGAGCAGCCATACGAACAGGAAGGCGTGGAAGAAGGTGCGTTTCATGGGGTTTGTAGAGAATTCGTCATGCAATACGCTAAAATGATGCCAAGCCTCCGCTACGCGCCAACCTCCTGACGGGTTGTAGCTGCACCTGCTGAGCAAGATAAGAAAATGCGGCCGGTACGGCGCGCGGCGCGTATCTTTGCAGGCATGAACAAACAGGTATTGTTGGTAATTCTGGACGGCTGGGGTCTGGCGCAGAATAAGGAGGTTTCGGCCATCGACAAGGCCCAGACGCCCTTTGTGGATTCGTTGTTCGAGCGGTTTCCGCACAGCAAGCTGCAGGCTTCGGGCGAGGCCGTGGGTTTGCCGGACGGCCAGATGGGCAACTCCGAAGTAGGTCACATGAACATCGGGGCCGGCCGCGTGGTGTACCAGGATCTGGTGCGCATCAACAAAGCCATCCGGGAGCGGAAGCTGGGCCTCGTGCCAGCTTTGGCCAAGGCCTTCGAGTATGCCCGCCTCAACAGCAAGCCTGTGCACCTGATGGGGCTGCTCTCCGATGGCGGCGTGCATTCGCACCTCGACCACCTCAAAGCCCTGTGCACCCTGGCCCACGATGCCGACGTGCACAACGTGTTCATCCACGCCTTCACCGACGGCCGCGACACCGACCCCAAGGGTGGCGTGAGCTACGTCAATGACCTGGAGCAGCACCTGCAGCGCGGCGCCAGCGGCAAGATTGCCTCCATCGTGGGCCGCTACTACGCCATGGACCGCGACAACCGCTGGGAACGGGTGCGCGTGGCCTACGACCTGCTGGTGAACGGCAAGGGCACGGCCTCACAGAACCTGATCCAGAGCATGCTCGACTCCTATAAGGAGGGCGTGACCGACGAGTTCCTGAAGCCGATTGTGAAAACCGGCGCCGACGGCCTGCCGCTGGCCACCATTCAGGAAGGCGACGTGGTGATCTGCTTCAACTTCCGCACCGACCGGGGCCGCGAAATAACGCAGGCCCTGACGCAGCAGGACTTCCACGCCTTTGAGATGCACCGGCTGAACCTGCACTACCTCACCATGACCAACTACGACGCCACGTTTGTGGGCGTCACGCCGATTTTCGAGAAGGACAACCTTGAAAACACGTTGGGTGAGGTGCTGGCCGCAAACCACAAAACGCAGATCCGGATTGCCGAAACCGAGAAGTATCCGCACGTGACGTTCTTCTTCTCCGGGGGGCGCGAGGTGGAGTTTGCCGGCGAAAACCGCATCATGCGCAACTCGCCCAAGGTAGCCACCTACGACCTGCAGCCCGAGATGAGCGCCTACGAGCTGCGCGACGCGCTGGTGCCCGAGCTGCAGGCCAAATCGGCCGACTTCATCGTGCTCAACTTCGCCAACACCGACATGGTAGGCCACACCGGCGTGTTTGAGGCCGCTGTGAAAGCCGCCGAAGCCGTGGACGCCTGCACCCGCGACGTGGTGGAAGCGGCCCTGGCCGCCGGCTACGCCTGCATCGTCATTGCCGACCACGGCAACGCCGAGTTCATGATGAACCCCGACGGCTCGCCCAACACGGCCCACACCACCAACCTGGTGCCCTGCATCCTGGCCGATACCGACTACCACGGTGCCCTCGCCGATGGCAAGCTCGGCGACATTGCGCCCACGGTGCTGGCCCTTATGGGCGTGCCACAGCCCGCCGCCATGACCGGCCAGAGCCTGCTCACGCCCAACGCTCCGGCCCGTGCCTAAGCGGCTGGGGGCACTGGCGCTGCTGAGCCTGCTGGCGGCCTGCGGCACAACCGACGACGAGGTGACCATGCGCACCAACCCGGCCAACCGCAAGCCCGGCTACTTCGACGTGAAAGGGTATCTGGATACGCAGGTAGCCCGCCTCAACCAACTGCAGCCCGCCGTGGAGAAGCAGGTGCAGCTGCGCAACGGCCGCCAGGAAACTACCCGCGTCACGAAAACCGACTGGGCCAAGGAGCTGCAGATCTTCTACCAGGCCGACATCAACAAGCCGGCTTTGCGGGGGCTGTATGCGGCCGACGTAGCGCCCAAGCTGCAGAACGGTGTCGTGCGCGAAACGTATGCCCTGCAGCCCGGCAACGACGCCCCGGTAAAGCGCCTGACCGTGGAAGCAGCGCAGGAAAGCGGCGCCACCCAGCAACTCACGGCTACCGTCCAGCAGGACAACCCACTGTTTTACAGCGAAAAGAAACTACTCTTAGCCGTACGCAACGGCCAGCTGACGGAGTACGAAGTGCGCGGCGTGCAGAAGCTGGTCTTCTTCGACACCGTGCGCTACTCCGTCCGGACGCGGGTGGTGCAGTAGACGTGCCACCCCAACAAAGCAAGGAGCCTGAGCGAAGCCAACCAACGGTTTCGCTCAGGCTCCTTGCTGTATTAGGCTAATTGGTTTCAGTCGAAGTAGGGCTGCACGCGGGCTATGCTGAGCTGGCCAGCCGAAAAGGTAGCCGACACATTATTAGCCCGCTCGGTGTCGCGGAGGCGCAACTGCAGGCAGGGCCCGCCGTTTTGTCGCGCCGATTCGTTGAGCGTGGCCCGCAGGCGGCGGCCGTAGTCGGGCCGGAAGTTGGTGATGACTGCCTGCCGGAGCAGATCCTTGTCCGGAGTCCGGTAGAACTCAAACTCGTTGCCCTGGTGCTGCAGCGTCAGGATAGTATCCATCTGGCCGGCTTCGTGCAGGTTGGCGAAGGGCTTCCGTGACTTCATAGTAGCGCCTGCACTCAGCAGCTCCTGCACGGTAGGCTCGGGCCCGAAAGGCTGTCCGGCCAAACTGTCGTTGGTGAGGGTGCACACGGCTTTGGGGGCCACGGCGGGTTGCGTACGGGTGCGCGGCGTCTGGCGCCGCACAGGCTTCGGCTCCGGGCGAGCAGCAGCTTGGCCGTTGTCATCGGAACCACAGCCAAACAGGCCCAGCGCAGCGTATAGCAGCGCGGCAGAAAAGCCTTTGGAAGTGGACAGCAACATAGCGGACAACATGGCGCAGACAGAGGAACGATTTGACTGTCATACGCAAAAGCGCTGCCGGCGGCTTGCTTACGCCCGATAATTCTCCGCAATCCGGCCTAATATCCTACTCACTTCCCATCAGGGTAGCCACCACCCAGCGCCGGCCGCCCTGGTTGCGGTGCTCGCCCAGATAGATGCCCTGCCAGGTGCCCAGCGCCAGCTCGCCGTTGCTGATGGGCACACTCACGGCGTGGCCCAGCATAGCCGCTTTCAGGTGCGCCGGCATGTCGTCGGGGCCTTCCAGGGTGTGGCGGAAGTAGGGCGCATTTTCGGGTACGGCGTGGTTGAAGTAGGCTTCGAAATCAGCCCGCACGGTAGGGTCGGCGTTTTCGTTGATGCTCAGGCTGGCCGAGGTGTGCTGAATGAAGAAGTGCGCCGTGCCCACCCGCAGCTGCTCCAGCTCGGGCAGCTCCGCCACCAGCAGATCGGTAATCAGATGAAAGCCCCGGCGCACGGCCGGCAGCCGCAGCCGCTTCTGGAAGTAAATCATAGCGCTACGGATTCACCCGCTCGTAGGCACCCAGGTCGGGCGCGGAAGTGTTGCGGGCCTTGTTTACCAGGTCGCGCGGCACCAGCGCATCGAAGCGGGCCCTGTTGCTGGCCGGCGACAGGGTATCGAGGCGGTAGTCATACTTATCGGCGGCGTTTTCGGGCGAGCGTTTGAACTTCGGGTTGACGTTGAGCAGGTTGTTGAGGGCGGGGTTGCCTAGGCCCGGCTTGTCGGCCGCATCGGCGGCGGCGGCATACGCGCGGGTGCGCAGCAGGCTGTTGCGGATGCTGAGGCTGCTGCGGTACCGGTCGCTGTTTTCAAAAAACAGCTCTTCCGCAATCGAGCCCCAGACGATGGAGTTGTTGATGCTGACCCCAATGGTGATGGGGCTCACCAGCGGCCGCTTGTCGTCGGGCGGGGTGTTGGTGAACGACAGGGAGGCCGTTTCGCGCCGGCTGAACAGCGGCGTATAGTTGGCGACGGTGCAGTAGTTGAGGTTGTAGATGCCGCCGCCCACGCCCGCAACAGCGTACTCGCCGCAGTTGGTAAACAGGCAGTTGGTCAGGTCGAAGTCGCCGGAGAAGCTTAGCACCCCGCCCCCATCAAAGCTTTGGCCGCCGCTGGCAAACGTGAGGCCCGCGCCGGAGATATTGCGGATGCTGGTGTTGCGCACCGTCACTTTGGGGTGGGGCCGGTTGCGGGGGTTGAACACCAGCAAGCCAAACGAGGCGTTCTTGATGTCCACGAAGTTCACCACGTTGTTGCGGCTGCTGCTGGCATCAAACTGGATGCCAGCCCACTGGCCCGGCACGTCGTTGTAGGCCGCCTCCAGCCGGTCGCCCTGGAAGCGCACGATGGTGTTGCGGTCGTCGTCTTTGAGCTCAGCAGTAGGGTTGGCGTTTTCGTTGATGAGCAGCGTGCCGCGCACCACCAGGGCCGCGCCGCCGTGTGAGTAGATGCGGGTGCCGGGCTGAATGCGCAGCGTGCAAAGCGAATCGACGAGGGCCGCGCCGTAGATGACGTGGGGCTTGTCGTTGCGCCACACGGCGTCGCAGGGCAGGCGCTCCAGCACGTGGAAGTAGGCGTTCTGCCCGTAGGCCACCAGCTTCACGTCCTGCTCATTGCCGTTGGTCGTGAACAGCAATTGTTCAGTAAGCAAAAACGGCTTCAGGGACGAGGTGGCGCCGAGGCGGGCCTTCACCAGCACCAGCAAACTGTCTTTGCCCCGGATTTCGAGGCCGGCGGCGGCTTGGCGCTCGTCGCCGTTGATGATGAGCGAGTAGGTACCGGGGTTGCTGTCGGCCAACCGGATCTGGTCGATTTTCACGGCCCGGCTGTTGCGGTTGTACACCCACAGCCGCTTGCTCACGGTGCCCACCTGCGTGAATACCGTGTCAAAGAGCACGGTATCGGCCGAAAACTCCAGCTTGGCGCTGTTATCAGTCGTGAGCAGGTCTTCCTTCGGCTCGCAGCCCGGCAGCAAGGCCAGCAGCGCACAGCAGATCAGAAGCAGGGGCAGGAGAAAGCGCATAGAAAGAAAATAAAACAGAACGTCATGCAGAGGCGGAGCCGAGGCATCTCGCGTGCTGATGTTGCTATAGCAAGTACCACACTAGCGAGATGCTTCGGCTCCGCCTCTGCATGACGTTCTCACTCGCCAATAGGGCTAACGAGCGGATTTCGCTCTTATTACGACACGCCTTCCTTCAGGCGCTCGGCGCTTTCGGCCAGGCGCAGCTGCTCTACGAAGTCGTCGATGTTGCCGTCCATCACGCTGGCCAGGTTGTACACCGTGAACCCGATGCGGTGGTCGGTTACGCGGCCCTGGGGATAGTTGTAGGTGCGGATTTTGTCGGACCGGTCGCCGCCGCCAATCATGTTTTTGCGGGCAGCGCCTTCGGCTTCGTTTTTCTTGGCCAGCTCGATTTCGTAGAGGCGCGAGCGAAGTACCTGCAGGGCCTTATCGAAGTTCTTAAGCTGCGACTTCTGGTCCTGGCACTGGGCCACCAGGCCGGTGGGCAAGTGGGTGAGGCGCACGGCCGAGTAGGTGGTGTTTACCGACTGCCCGCCGGGCCCGCTGGACATGAACAGGTCTTTGCGCACGTCGTTCATGTCAATCTGCACATCCAGTTCCTCGGCTTCCGGCATCACCACGATGGAGGCCACCGAGGTGTGGATGCGGCCCTGGGTTTCGGTGGCCGGCACGCGCTGCACGCGGTGCACGCCGCTTTCAAACTTGAGCTTGCCGTACACGTCCTCGCCCTTCACGGCCAGGATAATTTCCTTATAGCCGCCCGAAGTACCTTCGGTGGCGTCGATGAGGTCCATCTTGAGGCCGTTCTTTTCGGCGTAGCGCATGTACATACGCTGCAGGTCGCCGGCAAAGATGGCCGCTTCGTCGCCGCCGGCCCCGGCCCGGATTTCCATGATGACGTCCTTGCTGTCGTTGGGGTCGCGCGGGAGCAGCAGGTCCTTGATGACGCCTTCGAGGCGCTCCTGCTCGGGGTAGAGCGTTTCCAGCTCGTCCTTCGCCATCTGGCGGAAGTCCTCGTCCTTTTCAGTCGAGATGACCTCCTTGGCGCCGTCGATGTTGGCCAGCACGTTCTGGTAGGCCTTGTATTCGGTCACGATCTTGCCCAGGTCCTTGTATTCTTTGTTCAAGGACTTAAAGCGTTTCATGTCGCTCATGGCGTCGGGCTGGGTTAGCAGCTCGCTCACGTCGTTGAAGCGCTGTTGGATGGCCTCCAGTTTATCTAGCATCTTGCCTTCGGGGAATTGTATTTGCAGCTGCAAAGGTACTGAAAACAAACACGTGTAGGTTGGCGCCCGGTTCCGGATTGGCCGGGCCGGGGCCGGCTGCCGGCGGCAGTGCCTGGCAGCGGCGCAAAAAAAAGCCAGAGCCCCTGCGTGCATCCTGAAAAGTTTTTCTACTTTGAGCCCGTTCTCCTGCTTGCTATGCTTCCACTCGTTGCGCTAAGCTTACTTCTGCATACCCCGGCTGCCGGCGCTCCGCTGACAACCACCGGTACGGCTACCACAACCCGCTGACGCGGGCTGCCGAACCTCCTTTTCCCTTTCCCCAGAGTTTTCGCAGCCCGTCGCCGGCCGCTTCCCACCCCGGAAGCTCCGGCCCGACGGGCTTCTTCATGTAGTGCCTTTTCGCTCCTGATTCCTTCCTGCCCACCCTGCGTTTCCCGTCTTCTCTTCCTAGTCTAATCTCTACGCTCATGCAGGTCCTCAAATTCGGTGGTACGTCGGTGGCTACGGCCGCCAATCTTCAGCGCGTGGCGCGGCTGGCCGAGGCCGCCGCCCGGCAGCAGCCCACTATCGTCGTGGTGTCGGCGCTGGGTGGCACTACGGATCTGCTGATTGAGGCCGGCCGCGCCGCCGCCGCCGGCCACCAAGACTACCGCGCCCACCTACGCCAGCTGGAGCTGCGCCACCTGGAAGCGGTGCGCGGCCTGCTGCCGGTGCCCGAGCAAAGCGAAGTGCTGAGCTTTGTGAAAAGCTCCTGCAACGAGCTGGAAAACCTCTGCGACGGCATCTTCGCGCTGGGCGAGCTATCCGACCGCACCCTCGACCGGCTGATGAGCTACGGCGAGCTGCTGGCCTCGGGGCTGCTGGCGGCGGCGCTGCGCAGCCACGGCACGCCGCACCTCTGGCACGACAGCCGCCAGCTGATCCGCACCAACTCGCAGCACGGCTTTGCGGCCGTGGACGTGGCCTTCACCAACCTGCAGATCCGGGAGTTTGTGGTGGCGCAGCCGGCGGCGCTCTACGTGGTGCCCGGCTTCATTGGCAGCGACGCGCACGGGGCCACCACCACCCTGGGCCGCGGCGGCTCCGACTACACGGCGGCCCTGTTTGCGGGTGCGCTGGCCGCCGAGCGCCTGGAAATCTGGACCGATGTGAGCGGCATGATGACGGCCGACCCGCGGCTGGTGTCGGCGGCGCGGCCCATTCCGCGCATCTCCTACCAGGAAGCCATGGAACTGTCGCACTTTGGGGCCAAGGTGCTGTATCCGCCTACTATTCAGCCGGTCATGAGCCAGGGCATCCCGCTCTGGATCAAAAACACCTTCGCCCCCGACGATGCCGGCACGCTGGTGGAAGTGCGCCCACCCGCCAACCACGAGGTGGTGCGGGGCCTGAGCAGCATCAGCGGGCTGGCTTTGCTGAGCCTGGAGGGCAGCGGCATGGTAGGCATTCCCGGCTTTTCGCGGCGGCTGTTCGGGGTGCTGGCCCAGGAGCGGATCAACGTGATTCTCATCACCCAAAGCTCTTCGGAGCACTCCATCTGCGTGGCCGTGCGCGCCGCCGACGCACCCCACGCCCAGGTAGCCGTGGACGAGGAGTTCGGGCCCGAAATAGCGGCCGGCCGCGTGGACCCGCTACGCCTGGAAACCGACCTGGCCATTGTGGCGCTGGTGGGCGAGCAGATGCGCAACCACTCGGGCATCAGCGGGCGCATGTTTGGGGCGCTCGGCAACAACGGCGTGAATATCCGGGCCATTGCGCAGGGCTCGTCGGAGCGCAACATCTCCGTCGTGATTAGGGCCCACGACGTGCGCAAGGCCATCAACGTGCTGCACGAGGACTTCTTCGAGGAGTCGGTGAAGCAGGTGAACGTGTTTGTGGCGGGCGTGGGCAACGTGGGCGGCAAGCTGCTGGAGCAGCTGGCCCGGCAGCAGCCCTGGCTGCGCGAGAAGCTGCGCCTGAACCTGCGCGTGGTGGGGCTGGCCAACAGCCGCCGCTTCGTGCTCGACGACAATGGCCTCGACCTGGCGCACTGGCCCGAAGCCCTGGAGCAGGGCCAGCCGCTGCGTTTGCCCGAGCTGGTGCGCGAGCTGCAGGCCCGCAACCTGCGCAACACCGTGTTCGTGGACGTGACGGCCAACGCCGACGTGGCCAACATCTACGGGCAGCTGCTGGAAAAGAGCATTGCCGTGGTGGCCTGCAACAAGGTAGCTGCATCGGCGGAGTACGCCAGCTACGCCCGGCTGAAGGCGCTGGCCCGGGAGTTCAGCGCGGGCTTTCTGTTTGAAACCAACGTGGGCGCGGGCCTGCCCGTCATCGGGACGCTCAATGATTTGCTGCGCAGCGGCGACGAGGTGCGGCGAATGGAAGCCGTGCTGTCGGGCACGCTCAACTTCGTGTTCAACCACTATGACGGCAGCCGGCCCTTTGCCGAGGTGGTGCGCCAGGCCCAAACCGAAGGCTACACCGAGCCCGACCCGCGCCTCGACCTCAACGGCTCCGACGTGGCCCGCAAGATCCTGATTCTGGCCCGCGAAGCCGGCCAGGAAATGGAAATGGCCGACATCCGCAACGAGTCGTTTCTGCCCGAATCCTGCCTGGCCGGCGACGTAGAGGCATTCTACGAGCAGCTGGCCGTGCACGAGCCGCACTTCCGGGCGCTGTATGACGCCGCGGCGGCCGAGGGCAAGCGCCTCAAGTTTGTGGCCCGCTACGCCGACGGGCAGGCTGGCGTGGGCCTGCAGGCCGTGGCGCCCGGCCACGACTTCTACGACCTGCAGGGCAAAGACAACGCCGTGCTGTTCTTCACCAACCGCTACCCCCGCCAGCCGCTGGTAGTGAAAGGCGCTGGCGCCGGCGCCGACGTGACGGCCTCCGGCGTGTTTGCCGACATCGTGCGCGCCGCTCGGGTGTAGAAACTTAGCTGCAAGCCGTAAGCCACAAGCTACAAGCCTTCTTCCTGGGGGCAGCGTAGCTCCTGACTTGCCGCTTGTAGCTTGCAGCTTATAGCTCTCTTACTCATGACTGATTCCGTTACCGTTTACTCGCCGGCTACCGTGGCCAATGTGGTGTGCGGGTTTGATGTGCTGGGCTTTGCGCTGGCCGCCCCCTTCGACACCATGCACCTGCGCCGCACGCCGGAGCCGGGCGTGGTCATTATCAACGAAGACGACTACGATCTGCCCACCGAACCCGCCCGCAACGTGGCCGGGGCGGCACTGCTGGCGCTGCTCCGGGCCACCAACGAGCCGCTGGGCTTCGAGATGCGCATCAAGAAAGGCATCAAGCCGGGCAGCGGCATCGGAAGCAGCGCGGCCAGCGCGGCGGGGGCGGTGGTGGCCGCCAACCGCCTGCTCAACGACCGGTTCAGCCCGGCAGAGCTGGTGCAGTTTGCCATGTTCGGGGAGGAAGTGGCCAGCGGCGCCCGCCACGCCGACAACATCGCGCCGGCCATCTACGGCGGCTTCACCCTCATCCGCTCCGCCAACCCGCTCGACATCGTGCAACTGCAGGCGCCGCCCCTGCACGTGTCGGTAGTGCACCCGCAGATAGAAGTGCGCACCGCCGACGCCCGCCGGATTCTGCGCCAGCAGGTGCCGCTGAAAGACGCCATCCGGCAGTGGGGCAACGTGGCCGGGCTGGTGGCGGGCCTGCTGCAATCCGACTACGCCCTGATTGGCCGCTCGCTGGAAGACGTCATCGTGGAGCCCGTGCGCAGCATTCTGATTCCGGGCTTTGCGGCCGTGAAGGCAGCCAGCCTGGCGGCCGAGGCGCTGGGCGGCGGCATTTCCGGCTCCGGCCCCTCGGTGTTCATGCTCAGCCGCGACGAAGCCACCGCCCGGGCCGTAGCCCAAGCCATGCGCGGCGTATATGAGCCGCTGGGGGTCGATTTTCACATTCACGTTACCACCCTCAGCCCGGTGGGCGTGCGGTTTGCCGTTTGATATCCGTTGTTCACCATGCGCTACTACAGCCTCAAGCACCAGTCACCCACCGTTGATTTCCGGGAGGCCACCATTGCCGGCCAAGCCCCCGACGGCGGCCTGTACTTCCCGGAGCAGATTCCGCGTTTCACCCCCGAGTTCCTGGCCCGGCTGCCCGACCTGGCCCGCGCCGAAGTCGCTTACGAGGTAATCCGGCCCTACGTGGGCACCTGTATTCAGGAAGACGAGCTGCGCCGCATCTGCGCCGAAACCGTGGACTTCGAGTTTCCGCTGGTGCCGCTGACGGACCGGATTTCGGCGCTGGAGCTGTTTCACGGGCCCACGCTGGCGTTCAAGGACGTGGGTGCGCGGTTTATGAGCCGCTGCCTGGGCTACTTCTCGCGGCGGCAGGCGGCGCCCATCACGGTGCTGGTGGCCACCTCCGGCGACACCGGCGGGGCCGTGGCCGACGGGTTTCTGGGCGTGCCGGGCGTGGAAGTGGTGATTCTGTATCCGTCGAGCAAGGTGAGCCCGCTGCAGGAAAAGCAGCTCACCGCGCTCGGCCAGAACATCACGGCCCTGGAGGTGCACGGCAACTTCGACGACTGCCAGCAGCTGGTGAAGCAGGCGTTTCTGGATGCCACCGTGACGCAGCATCGGCAGCTGACTTCGGCCAACTCCATCAACGTGGCGCGCTGGCTGCCGCAGCAGTTTTACTACCTGTTTGCGCTGCAGCAGTGGCGCCATGCCGCGCCGCCGGTGGTGGCCGTGCCCAGCGGCAACTTCGGCAACCTGTGCGCCGGGCTGCTGGCGCACGCCTCGGGGCTGCCCATCGGCCACTTCATAGCCGCCTGCAACGCCAACGACGCCGTGGCCGACTACCTGCGCACCGGCAGCTTTGCGGCCCGGCCGGCCGTGGCCACGCTTTCCAACGCCATGGACGTGGGCAACCCCAGCAACTTCGGGCGCATTCTGGAGCTGTTCGGGCAGCAGCACGCCGCTCTGAGCAAGCTGGTCAGCGGCGCCACCATCACCGACGCCGACACCCAGGCGACCATCCGGCGCACCTACCAGCACACCGGCTACCTGCCCGACCCACACGGCGCCGTGGCGCTGCTGGCGCTGGAAAACCACCTGGCCGAACACCCCGACGCCCGCGGCTTCTTCCTGGAAACGGCCCACCCCATCAAGTTCCCGGAAGTGGTGGAGCCGGTGATTGGCGCGGCCGTGCCGGTGCCGGATTCCGTGGCTGGGCTGCTGTCGAAGCCCAAGCAAAGCATTCTGCTGGAGCCGCGCTATGAGGCGCTGCAGGAGTTTTTGCTGCGCTGAAGCCCCCGGGAATGCTGCGCACCGCTTATCCTGGAAACGAACAGCGCCGTGGCCTGTTTATCTTGCCGACTCCACCTTCTCATTTTCATGATGTGCCATTTCCTTCGTGCCGCCGGGGCTGCTTTGCTGCTGCTGGCCGCCGCCTGCCGTCCCGACCAGATTGAGCACCTGCGTGAAAGCAAGCGCATCGGGGCCGAGGCCGAAAACTGGGTGGTGAAGCGCATCATGCCCGAAGACCTGCTCCGCGCCACCCGCTGGGCCGGCGACTCGCTCACCCGCCACGCCGACCGGGAGCTGCTGCGCGTGCTGCGCGAAAAGCTCGCCGAGGGCGGCGTGGCTGCCGCCCTGCCCTACTGCCGCCCCGAATCCTTTCCCGGCGTCGACTCGGTGACCAAAACCCTGCAGGCCAGCGCCCGGCGCCTGAGCAGCAAGCCCCGCAACCCCGCCGCCCTCACGGCCCTCACCACCTCCGACCTGCAGCCCGATACCGCCCGCCAGGTGGCCCGCTCCAACGCCGAGACTTTCTTCTACCAGCGCCCCATCATCGCCAACGATGCCCTGTGTCTGCGCTGCCACGGCACAGTAGGCCAGGACCTCAGCGCCGCCGACTACGCCCTCATCCGCAAGCAGTTTCCGCAGGACCAGGCCACTGGCTACGCGCTGGGCGAGCCCATGGGCGTGTGGCGCCTCACGCTCCAGCGCCCCGGCGTAGCCGAGTTCTGGACCATGAAAACCCGCAAGATTCCCAAGCGCCGCAAGCTGTTTTAGGCTGGGCCCGGGCACGTTGCGGGAAAAGGTGGGCGTGAGTTGATAAAGCAGCATAAAAATTGCGGGCAGCTGCTCCACGCAGGCGGCGGCTCCAACCAGCACTTTGCCGGCCGCGTACCAGCCTTATCGTTCCGGCTTATTCTTACCCCGACTGCTCTTGAACCGCTACTGTTACTCCCTGCTGCTACTGCTTTGTTTCAGCCTCGGGCCGGCCCGGGCCCAGACGGCCGCCCTGCCCAAAGCCAGGCTCAACGACTGCTACCGGGTGGTAGGCAAAGACAGCGTGGTGTTCTACTACTCCGACGAGTACGTGCTGACGCCGCCCGGCTGCGCCACCATCCGCCGCCACGTGCGCCTCGACAGCGCCGGCCGCTTCCAGGGCTTCGTGCGCGACTACCGCCTCACCAACAACGTGCTGCTGGTACAAGGCGCCTACCAGGCCGGGCGCAAAGAGGGCGTGTTCGAGATTTATCATCCCAATGGCGAGCTGGCGGCGCGGGGTCGCTACCTGCAGGGCCGGGAAGTCGGCGACTGGGCCTACTGGTACCCCACGGGTCGGCCGCGCCAAATCCTGAGCTTCCGCGACGGCCGCGCGCCCCTCATCCAGCAGTTCTGGGACGAAACCGGCACCCAGCTCGTCAAGGACGGCAACGGCACCTGGTACCGCAACGAGTTGGGCCTGAACCTGTCGGGCGCGGTGCTGCAGGGCGCCCCGGATGGCCGCTGGGTGCTGCGCCGCCTCGCCAACGACGCCGTGGTGGTGCGGGAGATTTTCCGGAAAGGCTACTTCAGCAGCGGCATCGTGGTGGATGCGGTGGAAACCTACCAGGACGAGTCAAGGCTGGAAATTGCCGACTGGGACGCCTACAGCCAGGGCGAGGTGTACACCCTGAACAAGGTGTGCCAGTAGCGGCCCCAACCTTCGGGGCGGTTTTGTAGTTTGGGGCTGATATGACTGCTTCTCTTCCTGACTCCGCGCCCATCGTTATCATCGGGGCTGGCATGGCCGGCCTGACCTGTGCCAACTACCTGCACCGTGCCGGCCGCGCCGTGGTGGTGCTGGAAGCCGCCGAGGCTGTGGGCGGCCGCGTCCGCACTGATGTTACACCCGAAGGCTTTCGCCTCGACCGCGGCTTCCAGGTGCTGCTGACCAAGTACCCCGAGGTGCAGCGCCTGCTCGACTACGGGGCGCTCGATTTGAAAGCGTTTCGCTCGGGCGCGGTCATCCGGCTGGCCTCGGGCCAGGAAACCACCCTGCGCAACCCGCTGCGGCAGCCGGTGGCGGCCCTGCCGGCCGTGGTATCACCCATCGGTACGCTCTTCGACAAGCTGCGCATTGCCAGCCTGGCCCGCCACGTGACCAGCCACAGCAACGAAGACCTGCTGAACCGCCCCTCCACCGACACCCTGACGTTTCTGCGCCGCTACGGCTGGAGCGAGCAAATCATCGACAACTTCTTCCGGCCGTTTTTCGGGGGCGTGTTCCTGGACCGGGGCCTGACCACGGCCAGCAACTTCTTTGAGTTTGTGTTCAAGCAGTTTGTGGAAGGCGACGCCGTGGTGCCGGCGCTGGGCATGCAGCAGATTCCGGAGCAGCTGGCTGCCCGCCTGCCCGCCGGCACCGTGCGCCTCCACTCGCCGGCCATCGCCCTGGAGGGTACCACCGTGCACCTGCGCGGCGGCCAAACGCTGCAAGCCGCCGCTGTGGTGGTAGCCACCGAAGGCAACACGGCGTCGGAGTTGCTGCCGGCGCTGCCCCAGGCCCCGGCCACCGCCTGGCGCCGCACCACCTGTACCTACTTCTCGGCGCCTATCTCGCCGGGCCGCCACGACAAGCTGCTGCGCCTCAACGCCGTGCCCGGCCAGCTGGCGCACAACGTCTGCTTTCCCTCGGATGTGGCCCCGGCTTATGCGCCGGCGGGCCGCACGCTGGTGTCGGTGAGCACCCACGGCGAGCATGGCCTGCCCGAAACCACCCTCACCACCACGCTGCGCGCCGAGCTGATGCTCTGGTTTGGCGAGGAAGTAAGCCAGTGGGAGCACCTGCGCACCTACAACCTGCCGTACGCCCTACCCGTGTACCCGGCCGGCCAGCCCGTGCAGCAGCCCCAGCGCATCAGCCCCACCCTCTACCGCTGCGGCGACGTCACGTCGTACCCCTCGCTGAACGCCGCCATGGCCTCCGGCCGTGAAGTAGCGGAAATGCTGCTGAAATGATGAATTAATTATTCGATCAGATATCTGATTTTAATTGAATGAAGAAATAAGCATGATATCAGTGGGTTATCATGTATTCTGTTAGAAAAAATTTGCAATTAAGATAAACGCAGCTACTGAAACAGCCAGAAACCCAAAACTTAGGACAAGATAGAGAAGGCATTTATTGAGCATAATGTGATATGAATCGATAAACAAATCATACTGCATATTTTTTCTAAATTCTTCAACTATATACTCTTTCTCATTTACCGTTGCCCCTTCAAAAACAGCATATATACTCACGCTACTTATCTCATAGTCATGAAATGAAAGACCGTTTGACAACCTTTCATTAATTGAAATTATCTTCATCAAGAAAATAGATTTTAGCAATAGCAATCTGTAAATGGATATCAAAACTGGAATTGAACAAATTCCAAAAAATACTATAAATAACATTGCTTTAGATTTATGACACAGATTAAATACCACAAATTTCTAAAAGTATTCGAATTCAAGATTAATCTACTGATTCACCCACTCACCTCCACCCACACCGGGCAGTGGTCGGAGTGGATAGCATCAGGGAGCAGGCCGGCGCCCGTGAGGCGCGGCAGCAGTTCCGTATCAACCAGCAGATGGTCGAGGCGCCAGCCGACGTTGCGGGCGCGGGAGCCGGCGCGGTAGCTCCACCAGGAGTAGTGGCCCGGCGTGTCGCCGTGCTGGTGCCGGAACGAATCGGTGTAGCCATCGGCCAGAAAATCCTTGAACCACTGCCGTTCCTCGGGTGTGTAGCCGGGGCTGTTCTGGTTGGCCTTGGGGTTGTGCAGGTCGATGGCGGTCTGGCAGCAGTTGAAGTCGCCACCGATGACGAGCTGGCGGCCTTCGGCACGCAACTGCCGCACATACGCGCGGAAGAAGTGCAGCCACTCCACCTTAAACGCCTGCCGCTCCGGCCCGCTCGTGCCCGACGGCATGTACACGTTCAGCACCGATACCTCATCGAAATCCAGGCGCAGTACACGGCCTTCGGCATCATATAGGTCGGTTCCGCAGCCCACCACCACGGCGGTGGGCGTTTGCCTCGTGAACGTGGCCACGCCGCTGTAGCCGGGCTTCTGGGCCGGATGCAGGTAGGCCTCATAGCCCAGCGTCGCAAACCCCGACACGTCCAGCGGCTCGCGCCCCGCCTTGATTTCCTGCACGCACAGCACGTCGGGCTGCGTTTCCCGCACCCAGTCCAGTAGCCCTTTGCTCAGAGCAGAGCGCAGGCCATTGACGTTGTAGCTGATGATTTGCATAGTTTGAATTGTTGAATGGCTGAATGGTTAAATGGCTGGATTGCTGAGCGGCTGGCTGTACAACCATTCAGCAATCCAGCCATTCAGCCATTTACTCGCCGCTCATTTCGGCGAAATACTCCAGAATGTGCCACTTCAGCATCCGCTCCTGCTCCTTGAGGCTGGCAAACGGCACGGGCTTCACCAGCCGGAAGTGCGGCCAGCCTTCCTCGTCCACGTTTTCCAGCTCGTAGTAGCCGGAGAGGCTGAACAGGCGGCAGGTGGCAATGTGCATCAGGTCCTGCTTCTGCTCTTTGGTGAAGGGGCCGGCGCCCTGGCCCAGCTCCTGCACACCTATTAATAGGAGCAGCGCGTTCAGGTCGGGTTTTTTGCCAAACCGCTCACGCATCTCGTTCATGAAACCGTACCAGCGTTCTTCAAACTGGGTTTCGGTTTCGTCGGGGTGCATGAGGCTCATGCCTCGTGGTGGTGTTCGGGCGCAGCTTCCACGGCCTCCGTTTTCAGGATCTCCCAGTACTCCACGGCCCGGCGGAAGTGCGGAATCACGATGCTGCCACCGATGAGGTTGGCAATGGCAAACACCTCATAGATTTCCTCGTCGGTGAGCTTTTCCTCGAAGCACTTGCCGAGGTGGTACTTGATGCAGTCGTCGCAGCGCAGCACCATGGAGCAGGCCAAACCCAGCATTTCCTTGGTTTTCACGTCCACGGCGCCGGCCTGGTAGGTGTTGGTGTCGAGATTGAAGAAGCGCTTGATGACCTTGTTGTCGGCCGCCATAATCTTCTCGTTCATGCGCTGGCGGTACTCGTTGAATTCGGTGACTTGCGACATATGGGTGATGAGGTAATGAGTGAGGTGTAGCGCGAAGCTTTTGCTTTGCGTGTGGCCGAACGAGCTAGCCAAAAAGTATTCGTGCCAGCGCAACGTTACACGCAGCAAGCGCTTCACAATACTACGGCAACTATGGCCGCGAATTGCTACTTTCAATCCGGCCCGTTCTAACCGCGAAATTAGGCAGAAGTTCGCCAGCGGGTGCCGCCGGGTTTATTTGCTACCTGTTAGAGCTATCTACGATGCGTGCCACCACCGCTACCATCCTCGCCGATTTCTGGGGCCTGATTTTTCCGCGCGTGTGCCTGGGCTGCCAAGAGCCGCTGGCCCGCGGCGAAGACCACCTCTGCACCAGTTGCCGCGCCCAGCTTCCCTACACCGACTACCACCTGCTGCCCCCGGCCGACAACCCGCTGGCCCGCCGCTTCTGGGGCAAGCTGCCCGTGCGCCACGCCTTGAGCTACCTGCGGTTTCTGCGGCGCGGCCGGGTGCAGCACCTGCTCCACCAGCTCAAGTACCAGGGCCAGCGCGACGTGGGCCTGGCCCTGGGCCGCTGGTACGGCCATGACCTGGCCGCCGCCGGCTTCACCTTCGACCTGATTGTGCCCGTGCCGCTGCACCCGCGCAAGCTGGCCAAGCGCGGCTTCAACCAGTCCGACCCGTTTGCCGAAGGCCTAGCCGAAGCCCTGCACACGCCTTGGCACGCCGCTGCCCTGCGCCGCACCGCCCACACCGATTCCCAGACCCGCAAAAACCGCGTGCAGCGCTGGCAGAACGTCGCCGAGGTATTCGAAGTAGCCGACGCAATGGCCATTCAGGGCAAGCACGTGCTGGTAGTAGACGACGTGCTGACCACCGGCGCCACCCTCGAAGCCTGCGCCGCGGCGCTGCTGGCCGCCGGCGCCACCGAGGTCAGCATCGCCACCATCGCCTGTGCGGATCGCTGATTTGCGCTGATTGATTTGATTGCGCTGATTTCTACAAGACAGACGACTTGCCGTAAGACCCCACAAAAGAAGAGAGCCGCTTCATTTGAAGCGGCTCTCTTCTTTTGTAGCTGAATAAAAATCAGCGCTATCAAATCAATCAGCGCAAATCAGCGATTCTTACTTGTTCGAGCCGGCGTTGATCATGGCGCAGCGGAAGCCGATGGTGGCCGTAGCCGAGTCCTCAGCCATGAAGCGGCGCGTGCCGGGCGACAGCCAGTAGGCTACATCGCGCCACGAGCCGCCTTTGTACACGCGTACGTGGTCGTCGATCAGCGACTGGTAGCCTTTCTTGTCGTACTTCTCCGATGGATCGAGGAAGCCGTTGCGGCGGAAGGGGTTCAGATCTTCCACGTCCTCAAACGAGAGCGGGCGGTAGATGTCCTGCACCCACTCGTTCACGTTGCCCGACATGTTGTACAGGCCGTAGTCGTTCGGTGGATAGGCGTAGATGTACTCCGTAATCATGGCGCCATCGTTGAGCGAACCGGCAATACCGGCATAGTCACCACGGCCACGCTTGAAGTTAGCGAGGAACTGGCCCATCTTGCCACCATACGGGTTCCGCACCTGGCGGCCATCCCATGGGTAGATGCGCTTGTTTTCCTGGTTTTCGTTGCCGGTTTCCTGCGTGCCGATGAGGGCCTGCGCGGCGTACTCCCACTCTGCCTCAGTAGGCAGGCGGTAGTTGGGCAGCGTGTTGCCGTTTTCGATGGAAATACGGGGCTTGCCTTCCGCATCGGTGCCTTCAGCGGCGTCACCTTTCTTCTTACGCTTGAACAGGCCACCGCCGCCGCTGCTCTCTTCCGAGTTGCCGGCCAGCGTTTCATTCACCTTCGACGTCCGCCACGTGCAGTAGTCGTTGGCCTGCAGCCAGCTCACGCCCACCACGGGGAAGAAGCGGAAGCCGGGGTAGCGCAGGTAGTAGTCTACATATGGGTCGTTGAACGACAGCTCACGGGCCCACACGGTGGTGTCGGGCAGGGCCGACTGGTAGAATTCCTCCGACGAGTCCTTGCGGATAAAGTGCAGATACTCCAGCCAGTGGATGTTGGCTACTTCGGCTTCGTCCATGTAGAACGAGGCGATGGTTACGGTGCGCTCCACGTTGTCGTGGGTCATCGTCACGTCCTCTTCCTGCGAGCCGAGTACGGTACGGCCACCTTCAATAAAGATAAGGCCCGGGCCTTCGGGAATGCCGGCGTAATCCGCCACTTTCATCCCTTCCTCGGTGTTATAATCGATGCCCGTAGTGGAGCTATACTTACCGGGTTTAGTAGCAGTCGGCGGACCGCTTTTGCAGGAAGCCAAAGCGCAGGCTCCTACGACCGCAAAACGCAGGTACTTGGAAAAATTCATGATTGAGTTGAAACTACCTGTTAGAAAACGTTTTAGGCAAGGCAAGTTGCTGCAATAATACAACAATTCAGAACGATGGCCAAGGAGGCGCCGGGGAATTTCGACGTTTGAGGCGACGCCAAGCAGCATCCAGCGAATCAAACGCCCGCAGGGTCAGGGTTATTTCATGCGCGCCGCCCAAATCGGCACTCAAGCTGCTCAGCGCCACGTCGTAAGCATATCCAACCCGGAAGCTGCCCACGCTGACGCCCGCCAGGGCCGTCAGAATCTGCTGCGGGCGTGGGGCGCCGGGCAGCGGAATGCCGCGGTAGACGGCGCCCAGCGTGAGCGGCGTCACGGTTGCGTACAATCCGGCTTCGGCCCGCTCGGAGCCGCCCTGCCGCACGTAATGCGCGGTGGGCGTGACACTTATTTCGCGGGTTTGCTGGCGCGTGGTGCGTTGCAGGAAGTAGTGCTTGTAGCCGGTGCTGAGCTCGTAGCGGATGGGCAGCGTGCCCTGGGTGCGGAACCCGAGGTCGGGCTGGTTGAGGTGGTGGCCGGCCACCGATACCCAGAAGTTCTCGGAGTAGAGCAGCACGCCCGTACCCACGCTCAGGTAGCTGACGGGGTTGAAATCGAGCGGCTCGGCGGTGACAGGGGCCGTGGTGCCGTCTTCGGAAAGCTGGTCGCCGAAGACGAGGTTGCCGTAGCTGATGCGCTGGTTGCCGTAGCTGGCGCGCAGGCCGCCGCTAAAGGACAGCGCTTTGGTGAGGCGGGTCTGGTAAGCATAGAGGCCGCCCACCTCGAAGCGGGTGTAGCCCAGGCCGCCGGTCCGGTCGTGGTTGAGCAGCAGGCCGATGGAATTATGCTGGTCCTTGAGGCGGTAGTCGGCGGCGAGCTGGCTGGTGGTGAAGGTGCCGGCCAGCGTGGGGAACTGGTTGCGGTAGCTGAGCGTGATGCTGGCATCGTCGAGAAGGCCGGCGAAAGCGGGATTCTGGTGCAGGCGGTTGGCGTAGGGCTGGGCAAAGTACAGGTCCTGCGCGGCGGCGGGCAGCGCCACTACGGCAGCCGCCGCCGCCAGCAGCGGCCGGCGGAAGCGGCCGGAACGGCCCCTGATTTTGCATCGGAATAGCCCTGTCATCAAGAGGTTAAACGCCGGCCTGGCTGGGTATCGTACACAACAATGTGGCTTTGCGGAAACTAAATTGCCACTTTCCGGCCTCATTAGCAGTATCCGGCGGGCATTAATCGACCAACGCGGGCATTTTGGCGACCAGCCCGCGGCCGTTGCCGGGCCAAGGCTGCTACTTTTGCAGCGGCAGTTTAGTGCTTGGTGCCTAGTGCTTAGTGCCTAGGTTGTTCTTTCTGTCTTCAGTCAGATGAAGCACCTATGCAAGAATGAACTAGGCACTAGGCACCAAGCACTAGGCTCTACCTAACTCCTCTCTCCTATGCGTAAATTCTGGATTGGCTTACTGATTTTCGTGGTGGTGCTGGTGGCCGGTGTGGCCCTGACGCCGCTGCTGTTCAAAGACAAAATCAAGCAGGCGCTCGACAAGCAGCTGGCCCAGCGGGTGGATGCCGAGGTGCAGTACCAGCCCGAAAACGTGAGCCTGACTTTGTTCAGCAGCTTCCCGGACCTGGCGCTGGGCATTGATGAGCTGCGCGTGATTGGGCAGGACTCGTTTGCGCGCGACACGCTGGCTTACCTGCCCTCGTTGCGGGTGGGGCTGGATCTGATGAGCGTCATCCGGGGCGAGCAAATCAAAATCAAAAGCATCGTGCTCGACCGGCCCGACATCAGCGCGAAGGTGCTGAAAAGCGGCCGCGCCAACTGGGACGTGCTGCTGTCCGACTCGGCCGCCGCAGCCAAGGGCCAGGACACGACTTCGCTCAATCTGGCCATCAGCAAGTGGGAAGTGACCGACGGGCATTTGCGCTACGAGGACCGCACGCTGCCCTTTACTATGGAGCTGCGCGGCCTCAACCACACCGGCTCCGGCGACTTCGAGCAGAACATCTTCGACCTGGTCAGCCAGACCGAGGCGCGGGAGTTTTCGATGACCTACGACGGCACCGAGTACGTGACGCGCAAGAAGCTGACCGGCGACGTGACCCTGGCCATGGACCTGGAGAAGATGCTGTTCACCTTCAAAGACAACAAGGTGCAGCTCAACGATTTCCCGGCGCAGTTTGCCGGCACCATCGGGCTGCCGAATGACACGGACATCACCTACGACCTGACCTTCAAGGCGCTGGAAACCGACTTCAAGAACATCCTGAGTCTGGTGCCAGGCGTGTACACGGCGCAGTTCAAGGACGTGGAAGCCAGCGGGCAGGTGGCGTTTGATGGCTACTTCAAGGGCGTGCAGAACGACGTACGGATGCCCGGCTACGGCGTGAACCTGCAGGTGAAAAACGGTATGTTCCACTATCCGCAGCTGCCGCAGGCGGCCAAGAACATCAACGTGGACATGGTGGTGGATAACCCGTCGGGCTTCACCAACAACATGAAAGTCAACGTGAAGCAGTTCCACCTCGACCTGGGCCAGAACCCGATTGACGGCAACGTGGCCATCGACGGGCTGGAGCCGATGAAGGTAGACGGCCGCGTGAAAGCCAACGTGGACCTGGCCGAAATGATGAAGGTGTACCCGGTGCAGGACTTGCTGCTGCGCGGCAAGCTGTTCGTGGATGGCACCGCCAAGGGCACCTACTCCAGCACCCAGATGCCGGTGGTGCAGGCCAAAATGAACCTGACCAACGGCTACGTGAAGAGCAAGCAGTTTCCGGCCCCGATTGAGAATCTGACGGTTACGGGCGTGGTGACCAACCCCACGGGCCAGCTCAACGACACGCGCGTGGACATCAGCAACTTCCGGATGCTGCTGGACGGCGAGCCGCTGGCCGGCCGCGTGAGCACCCAGGGCGTGGACAAGCTGCGCTTCGACGCCGACGTGAAGGGCACCGTAGACCTCACCAAAATCACGAAAATCTTCCCGCTGGACGGCATGACCGTAACGGGCCGCCTCAACGGCAACGTGGCCGCCAAAGGCAACATGGCCGACATCGAGGCCGGGCGCTACCAGACGGTGGTGGCCTCGGGCACAGTGCAGGCCCAGAACATCACTTACAAAAGCGCCGACCTGCCGCAGGGCATGCGCGTAACCCGCGCCACGGCCACCTTCAACAACGACAAGATTGTGCTGCAGAACATGGCCGGCTTTGTGGGCTCGTCGGACGTGGCGGCCTCGGGCACCATCAGCAACTACATGGGCTACCTGTTTGTGCCCGGCCAGCCGCTGCGCGGCAACCTGACGGTGAACTCCAGCCGCTTCAACGTGAACGAGTGGATGGTGGACGAGGTGACGGCGGCGCCGAGCAAGGGCGCCACGGCCGCCACCAAAGCCCCCGCCGCCGCTACCAAGGCCGACGGCGTACTGCAGATTCCGAAGGAGTTCGACCTGACCCTGAACACCACCGTGGGCCAGGTAATTTACGACAACCTTAAGCTCGACAACGTGAAGGGCACGGTGGGCGTGCGCGACCAGACGGCCACGCTCAACGGCCTGACGTTTAACACGCTGGGCGGCGCGTTTGCCACCACCGGCTCGTACAGCAGCAAGAACCTGGCGCACCCCAAGTTCAACTTCGGGCTGAACATCAAGAACCTGAACTTCCAGAACGCTTTTGCGGCCTTCAACTCCATCAAGACGCTGGTGCCGCTGGCCGACAACCTGGAAGGCATCTTCTCCACCAACTTCAGCGTGAGCGGTGAAATGGGCCCCGACATGATGCCCAACTACAGCACGCTCACCGGCAAGGGCCTGTTTGAGGTGGTGCGGGCGGCCGTGAGCGGCTCGCCGGTACTCAATAAAATCAGCAGCCTCACGCAGTTTCAGGAGCTGAAAAGCTTCGCGGTGAACAACAAGGACGTGGCCGCCGAAATCCTCAACGGCAACTTCATCGTGAAGCCGTTTGACCTGACCGTGGGCCAGGTGAAGATGACGGTGGGCGGCTCCAACAACATCAGCAGCGGCGGGCTGGAGTACGTGACGGCCCTGAACGTGCCCACCGGCAAGCTCGGCAGCCAGCTCAGCGGCCAGCTCACGCGCCTCACCGGCGTTTCCGACATTAAGGGCACGGAGCGCGTGACGCTGGGCCTCAGCATCGGGGGCACCGTGAGCAACCCGCAGGTGAAACTGACTACCGGCAGCGTGAAGGCCCAGGCCAAGGACATCGTCAGCAACATCGTGCAGGCCAAGGTCGACGACGCCAAGCTGAAGCTGCAGGCCAAAGCCAAAGTGGCGCAGGACAGCCTGCAGCGCGAATTGCAGCGCAAGCAGCTGGAGCTGCAGAACAAGGCCCAGCTGGAAATCGAAAAGCGGCGCCTCGAAGCCCAGACCAAGCTGAAAGAGCAGGCCACCAAAGGCCTCAACTCGCTGTTTGGCAAGCCCAAAGCCAAACCAGCGGCCCCGGCCGCGCCGTCTCCTGCCCCCACGCCGGCCGACCCTAAGCCCGCCGACCCCAAGCCTGCCGACCCGGAACCCACCACCAAGCCCGACACGGCCAAAACCGGCGGCTAACTGCTGCTTCCGCTCCGACATTCCAGCCGGCCACTTCTCCTGGGAGAAGTGGCCGGCTGCGTTTATAGCCCTGGCCGCGCGCACAGATAGTTGGGCCGGTAGCTGCTGCCGGGGCATGCGTCAGAGAAGGATAGGCGGCAATTTTCGCTGCGGACAGCCCAAAAAGTGGGCAATATGATTTTACTTAGCAGCGTTGAGATGCACCATGGCCTGCTTGTTGCCAGGCAACACAACCAACCGGCTACCGTATAGCGCCGCATTCCCGCTTCACTTCTTTTCCAACCCCGTACTCATTTCCATGAAAATCAATCGATTCCTGCCAGCAGCCTTTTTAGGTGCATTGTCCTTGGGTGCGTGCAGCACTGATGATTCCTCGTCGGACAGCACGAAACTGGAAGTGCGCCTGATGGATGCGCCCGGCGACTTCCAGCAGGTTGTTTTGGATGTAATCAAGATAGAAGTTCATCTGAAGGAAGAAAACGACCCGGACGGCTGGCAGCTGCTGCCCTTTCAGGCGCAGGCCATCAACGTGCTCGACTACGTGAACGGCCGCTCGGCCCTGCTGGTCAGCACCGACTTCGCCCCCGGCGACCTGAAGGAAATCCGGCTGCTGCTGGGGCCCAATTCCTACGTGGTGGGCCGCGACGGCCAGCGCTACGACCTCAAGACGCCCAGCGGCCAGACCTCGGGCGTGAAGCTTAAGCTGGACCGGGCCACGCTACGCGAGCGGGAAACCTTCCAGTTGCTGCTCGACTTCGATGTGGCCCGCTCCATCGTGGAGCGCGGCAACTGGCGCCCCGGCAACGATAAAAAGGAGCGTTACCTGCTCAAGCCGGTTATCCGGGTGCTGGCCCAGGAGCTGCGGGCCAGCCTGCGCGGTACGGCCGCGCCGGCCGCCGCCCGGCCGCAGGTGCTGGCCATCCGCCAGAGCCTCACGCCCGCCGACACGTTCAGCACCGCCGCCGACGCTACGTCGGGCGCGTTCCAGTTCAGCGGCCTGCCTGCCGGCACCTACCGCGTCGAGCTGTTCCCGACCACCACTGCGCCTACCGGCCAGGCCGCTTACCGCACCGTCACCGTGCCCGGCGTCACCGTCGTGAACGACCAGGTAAAGGAGTTGGGCTCGATTTCGCTGCAGTAAGCAGCTGGCTTCTTTCCGTGAAAAAGCCCTGCGTGCCAATTGTGGCGCGCGGGGCTTTTCGTTTTCTCGATGCTGCTATGAGCGCAGAGTAAGCTCCTAGCGCTGACATTTCAATACATTACCGAGCTGACCTACAGACCTTTCACCAGGGCCAACAGCTCGTGCTGGGTGGTCTGGGTTTTGTCTTTGGCGTACCAGCCGTGGATTTTCTCGGCGTACTCCTCGTGGGTGGCGCCCTGGGCTTTCAGGTCAAGCAGCAGCGTTTGGGCGGGCACGGGGCGCGGGCCCCAGTGGGCGGCCTCGGTGAGCGTATCGGCGTGCACCACCACCAGCTGCGGGATGGAGCGGGCGCCGTTGGTGAGGTAGCGGTCCATGAGGTCGGGGTTTTCGTCGCGCAGCAGGTAATGGGTGCGGATGTTGCCGCCCGAGGCCTGGGCCACGGCTTCCAGCACGGGCACAATCTGGGCCGCGTCGCCGCACCAGCCTTCCGTGATAATCAGCCACTCGTAGCGTTGCGGCAGGGCCTGCACGGCGGCCGCCAGCTCGGGCAGCACGCGGGTGGTTTTGTCGAGGCGCTGCATGCGCTGCACGTTGAGGTGGGTGTACTCGGTCAGCTCCGCGCTTTGCTGGGGGCCGGTGGTTTTGCCGTCGGCCTGCAGCTCGTCGATGAGCTGGCGGTAGCGGGCGTAGGTGTAGGCCGAGGCGAGGCGCTCGGGCGTGAGAACGGGCTGGGTGGTGGGTTCGGTGGTCATGCAGAAAACAGAGTTAGCAGCACTACATACGCAGGCGGCGCGGCGGCGGCGGCGGTGCCTGGTTGTGGCCAAAAAAAGCCGAAGCCTTTCCAGGAAATCCTGAAAAGGCTTCGGTATAACCCGCAAACCGGGATTTTGCTTACAGGCTGGGCACGTCGGCGGCCTGCGCCTTCGCCGACAGCTCGCGGCAGTAGGTGATGTAGTCGGTGTTGATGGGCTCCAGGCCTTGCTCGCGCAGCTTGATGGCCACCTGGCCGCGGTGGTAGTTGCCGTGGATGGGCAGGTGCGTGAAGATGTCGGAAACCTGGCTGGTGAAGCTCTCCCCCACCGAGTTGGTGTAGCTGATGAGGCGGTGCAACTCGGTTTCGTCGGCAGCGGCGGCCAGGCCGTAGAAACGGGCCGTCGACTGCTCGTGCCAATAGTTCAGGCCGGCCAGGTCGTGCTCCTGCCACACTTTCACGGGGCTGGGCGTGCCCGTGAGGCGGCCAATCCAGATGGACTGGGCATTGAGCACGTGGCTGAACAGCCGCAGCACATTGGCCGGAATGGTGGCGCCGTTGGCCACGAGGCCGTCGAGGTGGCGGAGCAGGGTTTCGTTGGCCCACACGTTGTAGGCCCCCAGTTTGTCAATGGTATTAATCATACGGGTGCTGTGCTGGTGGAAGAAGCGCCAAGGCTGCCGCCGGCAAGCTCAGGCGTTATACCACGCCCGATAGCCTTACCGTCCGCAGGCCCCTGGCCCCTATCTGGGGTCCTGCCAAACCAGCTTTTCTTCGGTTTTATTTTTGTTGAAATCAGAGCATTTGCCGTCACCACGGCCTGTGAAGCCACCGTCGGGGTGGCACAGGAGCTTGCCTTTCTGGTCGTAGAGGTTGGTGTATTGGTCGCAGCACGGGCTGGTTTCGTAGTACACCACGGCGCCATTGTAGCGGTACCGAAACACCTGAATGGGCGGGTTCTGCTTATTTTCGGCCAGATGCGCCTCAATGCGGGCCTTCAGCCAGCTTGGGCGGGCGGTGGTGTCGAACTGCGCTACAGGGGTGTCCGGCACGGGCGTGGTGGTGTTTTTGGCGGCCGGAGCGGGGGCGGAGGTAATGCCCGTAGTGCCGCTGGCCGGCGTGTCGGTTGGCGTCGTGACACTCACGTTTTTCTGGCAGCCGAAGCTGCAGAGCAGTACACCCAGCGCAGTGGCCGGCAATAGTAGAAAGGAGCGCATGGCAGCGTGAAAAGAGGGCGCAAAAGTACAGACGGCAGCCGATAAGCCAACCGCTGGTCTGTACGTACGCCCTATCCGGCGCTGGGGTTGGTAGGGATGAGGTGACGGGTGACAGGTGACAAAGGAAGAACGTCATTCCGAGCGGAGCGAGGAATCTCGCCAATATGGCAACTCGGGTCGATCCAGCGCCAGCGAGCGAAATTCTTCGGCTGCGCCTCTGCATGGCATTCATGCTTTGTCACCCATTATCCCTTCATCACCTCATTCTTCCATGACCTCGTTACAATAAAGCCCACAAGCGTGGGCCGAACACCAGCGCGCCTACAGCGGCGGCAGCCACTGCCCCGGCCAGCACGGCGCCGGCGGCCACGTCCTTGGCGCGGCCGGCCAGCGGGTGGTACTCCGGCGACACCAGGTTCACGACGGCCTCTACGGCCGTATTTACCAGTTCCAGACTCCAAACCAGTCCGACGGCCAGCGCCACCAGTGCCCACTCCCAGCGCGCCAGCTGCAGATACCAGCCCAGCCCCAGCACCGCCACCGTGGCAGCCGCATGAAACTGCAGATGCACCTCCGTGCGCAGCGCCGCCGCCACGCCCCGCAACGCATAGCCGAAGCTGGCGGCCCGGCGCCGCAGCACCGCCGGAAACCGCCGCGGCGGCCGCTCCGGGCTAGCCACGGGCCACCGCGTCGAAGGCGCCGAATACCGACCGGCGCAGCTGCTCCCACTCTGGCCGGATGATGCTGAAAATGACCGTGTCGCGCCGGATGCCGCCTTGCGTGGGGCGGTGACTGCGCAGGGTGCCCTCCTCGGTGGCCCCCATGCGGCGCATGGCGTTCTGCGACTTGTGGTTGCGCGAGTCGGTCTCCAGCTCTACTCGCTCGCAGCCCAGCACCTCGAAGGCATAATGTAGCAGTAGGTGTTTAGCAGCGCGGTTAAGGCCGGTGCGTTGAAACTCCTGCCCCACCCAGGTGTAGCCAATGCTCAGCCGGGCATCAGCCTCATCCAAATTATAGTAGCTAGTGCTGCCAGCCGCTCGCCCGGTTTGCTTATCCACGATAAGAAACGGGTAGCGGCGCTGCTGCTCCCGGCCCCGCACGGCCTCGGTCAGGTACGCGGCCAGGCTGATGGGGTCGTCGGCGCGAGTGAGGGTGTAGGCCCACAACTCCGGCGTAGCTGCCACAGGGCGCAGTGCCTCGAAGTCGGCCGTTTGCAGCGGGCGCAGCAGGGCGCGGTGGTTTTCCAGAACGATATCCTCGGCGAAATCCATGCGGGCAAGGGAGTTGGGGGAGTACGCCGTAAAGATGCCGAAAAAACAAAACGCCGCTGCCCTGCATGGGGCAACGGCGTTTCGGATTGGTGTGAACCAGCCGTAGCTTCTACTTCTTAATCTCGCCTACCATGTCCTCGGGCTTGAGCCACTCGTTGAACTGCTCCTCGGTGAGGTAGCCGAGTTGCAGGGCGGTTTCCTTCAGCGTCGAGCCGTTCTTGTGGGCCGTCTGGGCAATTTCGGCGGCTTTGTAGTAGCCGATATGGGGGTTGAGGGCCGTGACCAGCATCAGGCTGCTGTCCACGTGCTTATTGATGTTGGCTTCCAGGGGCTCGATGCCCACGGCGCACTTGTCGTTGAACGACACGCACACGTCGCCGATGAGGCGGGCCGAGTGCAGGAAGTTGTAGATCATCACGGGCTTGAACACGTTCAGCTCGAAGTGGCCGTTCATGCCGCCGATGTTGATGGCCACGTCGTTGCCCATTACCTGGGCCGCCACCATCGTCATGGCCTCGCACTGGGTGGGGTTCACCTTGCCGGGCATGATGCTGGAGCCGGGCTCGTTGTCGGGGATGTGCAGCTCGCCGATGCCGGCGCGCGGGCCCGAAGCCAGCAAACGGATATCGTTGCCGATTTTCATCAGCGAAGCGGCTACCGTCTTCAAAGCGCCGTGGGCTTCCACAATGGCGTCGTGGGCGGCCAGGGCCTCAAACTTGTTTTCGGCGGTGATGAAGGGCAGGCCGGTGAGGTCGGCAATGTGCTTGGCCACGTTCTCCGAGTAGCCGGCGGGCGTATTGATGCCGGTGCCCACGGCGGTGCCGCCCAGCGCCAGCTCCGAGAGGTGCGCCAGCGTGTTCTTGATGGCGCGCAGGCCGTGGTCGAGCTGCGACACGTAGCCGCTGAACTCCTGGCCCACCGTCAGCGGCGTAGCATCCATCAGGTGGGTACGGCCGATTTTGACGATGTGCATGAACTGCTCGGACTTGGCTTTCAGCGTGTCGCGCAGCTTCTCGATGCCGGGAATGGTGGTTTCCACCAGGATTTTGTAGGCGGCAATGTGCATGGCCGTCGGGAACGTGTCGTTGCTCGACTGCGACTTGTTCACGTCGTCGTTGGGGGCCAGCACCTTTTTCTCGTCGGAGAGGCTGCCGCCCTGCAGCACGTGGCCGCGGTAGGCCACCACCTCGTTCACGTTCATGTTGCTCTGGGTGCCCGAGCCGGTCTGCCACACCACCAGCGGAAACTCCTTGTCGAGCTTGCCGTCCAGAATTTCGTCGCACACGCGGCCAATCAGCTCGGCTTTGTCGGCGTCGAGGACGCCGGCGTCGCGGTTGGTGAGGGCGGCGGCTTTCTTGAGGTAGGCGAAGGCGCGGATGATTTCCTTGGGCATCCGGTTGATGTCCTGGGCAATCTGGAAGTTGTCGATGCTGCGCTGGGTCTGGGCGCCGTAGTAGGCGTCGGCCGGCACCTGCACGGTGCCCATGGTGTCTTTCTCGGTGCGGAACTGCGTCATGCTTCTGTGGGGAAAGAAGAGGATGAGGTGACAGGGAAACAGGTTGCGGCCGGGGCCGCCGGGCAAAAGTACGCAACCCGGCTCCGTACCCGACCCAAAATCCCCAAATTCTGCGGGTATCTGGCGCGGCCACTGGCCCGTGCCCTGCGTACACTCTGGCAGCCGGCCCTGCTGGTGTCACCTCCTAGCTACTCTCATCATGAAAAAGACCTTCGAAGACGAATCCGACGCCCTGTCCACCTCGCCCGCCACGCCGACCGCTCACCAAAGCGCCGCCGTCACGCCGCCTAACCACGAAAACCAGGAGTCCACTAGCACCCGCGTAGCCGGCACCTCGTCCGCCAATGAAACGCCCGTAGCCGTAGCCGGCAATGGCGCCCCTGACTACAGCCAGGTGGAAATGAAAACCGAGCCCGAACTGCCTACCCCCGACAAAGCCGGCGGCAGCGCCACCGAGCCCGAAAGCGGCGGCGGCTACAGCGGCTAGGTATAGAAACAGCACGTCATTCCGAGCGAAGGCGCAGCCGGAGCCGAGGAATCTCGCTAGTGTAGTAAAATGATTCTACCACACTAGCGAGATTCCTCGGCTGCGGCTGCGCCTTCGCTCGGAATGACGTGCTATTATTCAACTATCCCGCTACCGCTGCACAATCTTGAACGGCACGTCAACCACGACCTTGCGGGCTACGCGGCGGTTGCTCTGTACGGCGGGAAACCAGGCAGGGCCCGCCTGCAGCAGCCGGATGGCCTCTTCGTCGCACTCCGGCGACACTTTGCGCAGCACCTTGAAGTCGCTCAGCTTGCCATCGGTGCCTACCACAAACTGCAGGCGCACGGTGCCTTCCAGCCGTTCGTCCAGGGCTTTCTGCGGATAGTCGAGGCTGTCGCGCAGGTACTTGCGCAGGGCGGGGTGGCCGCCAGCCGGCGTGGCGCCGATGCTGGGCAGCATCGGCGGTGCCTCGCGGCGCACCACCACCACCTCGCTCAGCTGCCGACTATCCGGCGCCAGCGCCAGGGCCAGCGTGGAATCAGTAGGACGCAGGGTGCGGGTCTGGGCGACATAGCCGACGGAGCTGATATAGAGCTGGCCGATATCAGCGGTTGTTTTTAGCGTAAAGACCCCATTCTGGTCTGTTGAAACGCCTTGCGGCACGCCTTTTTCAGTTATCAGAACACCCGGCAGCGGCACGCCAGCCGTATCGGTAATACGGCCCTGAATCGTGCGTGTAGCCGCCGGCGCGGCCGTTACCGAAACGCCGGCTACGCGGGCCATTTTAGCTTTGGCCGCTGCCGGAGCCGCGGC
The DNA here is from genome assembly GCF_000737515.1 of Hymenobacter sp. APR13. Classification (NCBI taxonomy): domain Bacteria; kingdom Pseudomonadati; phylum Bacteroidota; class Cytophagia; order Cytophagales; family Hymenobacteraceae; genus Hymenobacter; species Hymenobacter sp. APR13. Next base: position 2,038,506 of record NZ_CP006587.1, on the reverse strand, counting down.
CGCCGCTACCGCCACCGACTTACTTTCCACAGTATCCGGCGCGGCTACGGCAGCCACGTCCATCGTGCTACCCAGGCCGGAAACCTGACTGCCAGACGCGAGGTCAGCCGCCGGAGCAGGCACGTCGGCATCAGCCACGACTATTGCCCGCTGCCGTATTGGCGCTGCCGGTGGCCGCCGCAGCGGCGAGGCCGGCGCAGCGGGCGGGATTACAACCGCCACATCAGAAGCGGCGGCCGCCGGTTCGGCGGGCTGCACGGTGGCAGGCTCGCCAGTGGGTTGGCGGGCGGCGGCTTTCGGGGCTGTGCGGGCCGCCAGGTTGGGGGCGCTGCTGAACCGGCTGACTGCCAGCCAGCCCATCACGCTCAACGAAATTAGCAGCACGGCCGCTGCTGCCAGCGGCCGCCACGCCCACAGCGGAACTACGGCGGGTTCGGGGGCAGCTTCAGGGGTCAGCTCGGCTACGCGGGTGTGCAGGCGCTGGCGCAACGTGGCCAGGCTGGCCTCGTGGGTGGCGGCGGGCTGCAGCTCCAGGCCTTCCAGCATGTCGGCGCACACGGCACAATCCAGCGTGTGGGCTTCCACGGCGTGCTCCTCGGCGGGCGGCAGCTGCCCGGCCACGTACCGGCGCAGCTGCTCCACCGGCAAGTGGGCGCCGGCCGGGGCAGAGGGTGCGGAGGTTGGGTTAGGGCGAGGCATCGGAGGCGGAGGCTTGCAGGAGGCGGCGCAGGTTGCGCTTGCCGTTTTGGAGGTGGCTTTTTACGGCGTTGAGGTCGAAGCCGGTGAGGGCCGCCACTTCGCGGTAGCTTTTCTTTTCAAGGTAAAACAGCTCCAGGCACTGGCGCTGACCGGGGGGCAGTTCGGCGAGGGTGTGTTCCAGCTGCTGCAGGTGCTGCTCGTGCAGCTCGGCGTCGGCGGGGTCGTCGGCGGTCAGATGCCGGGCCGCTACCGATTCCATACCGGCTTCGTCAGAAAAGTGCACCAGCGCGGGGCCGGCTCGTTGCCGGGCCCGCAACACCATCAGGCAGTGGTTGCGGGCGGTGGCGTGCAGCCAGGGCGGGAAGTTCTCCACGGTGTGCTGGCGCAGCTTGGGCACCAGCTGCTCGAAGAGCTGCATCACGGCATCCTGGGCGTCGGCTTCGTCGCGGAGGTAGCGGCGGGCAATAGCCAGCACGCCGCTCATGTGCCGCTCGTAGAGCACGCCCAGGTCGGCCACCTCGCCCTGGGCGTGGTAGCGCCGCAGCAAGTCCGCATCGGACAGCTCGGCAGCAGCAACAGGACGACGACGAAACAGCATAGCGCAACAGCAGGGCCAGCCAGCGGCCCACAGGTTCCGCCAAGATACGGGCAGCGCGGCGTTTAGCGGCGCAGGTGGCCGGAAAGCGACAAGGATGATTACAGCTTCTTATCGAAGCGCCCTTGCGTGACACGGATAGAGTCGCAGCCGGGTTTGTAGAGCGTGAAGGCGAACGTGCCCGAAACGATACCGGCCTGCAGGTCAAGGTGCGTGATGGTCAAAGTGCCGCGTCGGTACGTTGTCGCGCTATCTGCACTGCTCCAATAGCAATTGGGCCTAGTGTCTTGAAACACGACGCGGGTGCGTCGGGGACTTGGTAAGGAATAGCTGCCGACTCGGGCATTCGAGATAACCTCCAGGGAAATCGATTGGAAGAATTCACTTTTATCGGGATACCGGTAGGTCTGCAAGGAAAAAAGACCTCCATTTAGTCCAGGATCATATGACACACTGTAGTTGGAGTTGCTATTGTTGCCGCGTGGCGTCCAAGCCTCCCCATTCACGAGGCAGCCAAAGGTGTTGGCGCCGGTTTGGGTGGCGGGTGGCAGCTGGGCTTCGGGCGAGGGGTCGTTGTCCTTGCACTTCGAGCATTGCGAGAGCAGCAGCAGGGCCGCATAGAGGAATAGTTTGCGCATAGAAATTCAGGCGAAATCCAGGATACTTAACTACCCATACTGTAGCCCGGCCTACCAGCCGGAGGCAATGCAGCGAGGCCACCAGGCTAGGCGAGCAGGCCGCAGATACAAAATATCCGTAAGCTATTGATTTTGCGCACACGTAGCCCACTTGGGTCAGCGGCTAGCCAACAAAAAAGCGCCCCCAGTTGGGGGCGCTTTTCAACAGCTTGCCAGCGCAACACTTACTCGCGCACCAGCTTTACAATCTGCTGCTGCCGGGCCTGGCCCACCGATAGCAGGTACAGGCCCTGGGGCAGCTCGGCAGCGCGGGGCAGCGCCTGCTCGTTCCAGCCGGCTTGCACTGGCTGGGTTTCCTGCCACAGCAGACGGCCGGTAGCCTCGTGCACACGCACCGTGATGGTACCGGCCTCCGGGGCCTGCACGCGCAGCGTGAGCTTGCCGCTGTGATGCGGGTTGGGGAAAGCCTCGGCCAGCAGCTTAGGCGTGGCACCGGGCACCTGCACCGTCCGGACGGGCGAAGTGGTGGCGGTGCCATCCTGGTCTACCTGGCGCAGACGATAATACACGGGGCTGGCCTGATAGCGGGTCAGATTCCGGTCGAGGAAACGGTAGTCGGAGCGCTGGCTGGTGGTGCCGCGGCCATTCACCTGCCCGATACGGCTGAACGTGCGCCCGTCGGCGCTGGCTTCCACCTCAAAGCGGGCGTTGTTTGTTTCCGAGGCCGTAGTCCAGCGCAGCAGGCCGTCCTCGCCCTGGCGCTCAGCCGTGAACTCTACCAGCTCTACCGGCAGCGGATTGGCCGAGTTGCTGACCGTGAGCAGGCCCAGCACGGTGGTGCTGAACGAGAAGCTGCGGCTGCTGGGCGTAGTGGTGGCGGCCGCCTGCGCCCCGGCTTTCTGCCAGGACGAAGGCGTAGCAGCCTGCCACGCCTGCATCGCCGCGAAGCTGCTCAGGCTGTTGTCGTTCTCGGGCAGCCAGTCCAGGGTCACGGCCACGGCCGAGTTGGGGTTGTTGCCACTGGTGATGGTCCAGATCCGGTCGATGCCCTGAAAGGCGGGTGCCGCTGTATTCTGGCCGTAGCTCACGTTGGGCAGCAGCAGGCCCGCGGTGCGCTTCACCGTTACGGTACCCAGGTTGTTGCCGGGGTTGAGCGTGGCGCCGTTGCCGAAGTTGGTGGTGCTGTTTACGCCGGTGCGTGTCACCTGCAGGTTGCCCTGCACGTAGCGGCCCGGCGCTTCCCCGCTCACCGAGGCCGTGTTGGGCAGCAGCACCGTAGCGGTGGTGGCCGTCTGCACCATACCGCTCGTGAGCGTGAGCTGCTGCGTGATGGTCAGGTCGGCCGGAACGCTCACCACGTTCTGGCCCGCCGGGCCGGTGTTGGCTATTTCCAGCTGCGCGAGGCTGGCGCCGCCGGAGGTCAGGGTCTGGTTGGCGGTGCCCACCGCCCGCACCAACCCTGCCGACGTGAGCGTGCCAGCGTTGGTCAGATTGCCGCCGACCAGCACGGTACCGGCATTGCTGAGCGTGCTGCCCGCCTGGTTGTTCAGAGCGCCCGGCACGTAGAGCGTCGCGCCGGCCGGCACCGTCAGGACAGCGCCGTTGTTGGTCAGGCCCTGGGCCGCCAGCGGGCCGGCCGCCAAACTCAAGGCCAGAAGAGAGTAGAAAGGCTTCATACCAGACAACGCCTTAGTCCCGGGTCGGAAAAACCCCTTCCAGCGCAATGCAGAAGTTGATGCCCAAATACGGCGGCATGATAGAGTGGGGCTGGCTCGCCCCGGCTACCCCAATGCTCTGCGGAGCCAGCGCGACGTTGGTAGTGCCGGTTGCGTATTGCGTGCCGCCGCGCCCATCATTAGCCAGAAAAGCCCCATCGGGAGAGGCCGAGGTGCCAGAGGCGGTGGTAGCTACCATCTGATGGGTGTGGGCCGGCATCTGGCTGGAAAGCAGCGTTACGCTTTCGGCGCCAGCTTTCTCACCCAGCGCGTGCGGGCTGAGTCCTGGCCCTGTTGACGCGCCGGCGTGCATAGGAAAACGGCCGCGCAGGTCTGGTAGGCCAAAATTCTGAATACCATTTCCGCCGTATGTCGTTCCGAGGATAGAGAACAGGGCGGTATACTGCGAAATAGACAAGAGCTGACCTTCGCAAAACGCGTATCCTCTGGGTGGAAAGGCACCGGCAAACAGCATGATTTCACCAATAAAGGGCTCAAGGCCTTGCACAGAGGCCGTACCACGGGTGCCGGCGGCAGCAGTGCCCGCCAGCAGGCCGCCTCCCAGCAGGGCCCCCAGGCGCTTGAGCCAGCCACGGCGCTCGGGCTCAGCAGCAGGAAGAGAAGAGGCCGGTACAATGCCGGCAGGAGTAGCGAGAATTCGCATATCAGAGAAAGAGAAGGTCGGAAGAAAAGGATTAGTTGACACGGAACCAGCCACTGGTGGTGCCATTCACGATGTACACGAACTGCGCCGCGAAATTGGGCAGCAGGTTACCCGTGCCGCTGGTGCTAATCAGGCTCACGGCCTGCGCATCCAGGTTGGTAATCAGCAGCGTCTGGCCGTTGGTGCCGGCACCCAGCGTGATGGTGCCGTTGCCGGTGCTGGCATTGTCCGTCAGTACCACTACGCCGGTGGTGGGCGCCAGCGAAGAGTTGCCGGTGCCGGGCACGGCAAAAGTGTTGGTCGTCTGGATGTTGGTAGCAGCAGAACCAGTGGCCGGGGTCTGCCACGTAGCCAGGCCGCTGGCATCGGAGGTCAGAACTTTACCGGCGCCAGGCGCGCCGCCCGTAATCTTCACTTGCCCTGCCACTTCCAGCTTCGCGCCAGGGTTTGTCACGCCAATACCGAAGTTGCCGTTGTTCAGGAAACGGGCCCACTCGGTCGCCACATTGGCCTGCGTTACGCCACCAAACCGGATGCCCGCGTTGCCCCCGCCCTGGCCCTGCTGGTTGAGCAGCCAGGTTTCGCCATCACCGCCGGAACGGTTCCACTCCAGAAATGCGCCCTGCTTGCTGATGGCAGTGGCCGAGGCAGCCGAAATGCCCCCGGCCACCTCCAGCGCCTGCGCCGGGTTCGTAACTCCGATGCCGACGTTGCCGCCGGGTAGCAGGCGCATCACGTCGCGGTAGTTCTGGGTGGCGTCACCGTAGCTGCCCTGGGCGCTACTGCCTACACGCAGCGACAGGCCGCCTTCGGCCCCACCAGCATTCACAAAGGCCGTGGCGCCATCGTGGGTGAAGTAGAGGTGGTCCCAGGCAGCGTTGTTGCGCAGACCAATGGAGCTGAGAGCATCCAGCGTGAGGGCTGGCGTGGTGCCGATGCCCAGGCGGCCTTCTTGGCTCAAGGTCATGAAGGTGGTGTTGCGGGCAGAAGTGGCGTCGTAGCTCACCCATTGAAACTGCTTGCCACCCAGGGCCGGCACCCCAAACGTGAGGGTGTTGGCTTCCATAAACAGGCCCCAGCGGCCCAGGCCGTTGTAGGCGCCCGAAGTAAACTTGTCCCAGCCGCGCGTAATGAGCGGCGCATCCGCCTGGTTCAGCACGATACCTTTGGCCGAGGTGGCGAACTGCGTGCCGTCGATGTCGAGACGGAGCTTCTCGGTGTTGTTGGTGCGCAGCACCAGGTCCTGCGCATCAGTAGTTCCTACAAAGTTTGACGCCGGGGTGGTGCCAGCATTGCCGGTACGCAGCCAGCCTTGGGCGCTGGTGCCTGAGCCAATGCCCAATGGCAGCCACTGCCCGGCCTGAAAGTACCAGAAGCCCGGCTGAGTGCCATTGGTCTGGTACACGAGCATCCCCTGGCTGGTGGTGGCGAGGGCCGTGCGCTGGGCTTCCGTCATGCGCGGAACCAGCAGGCCCTTATTGGCACCTGTGCCCGCCGAAATATCCAGGGCGGCGTTGGCATCGGGGGTGGTAGTGCCCACGCCAACTGCGCCAGTCTGAGCCAGCGCTGAGTAAGACAATCCGCTGAGGCCGACGCCAAGTAGCAGACGGTAGTAGTGTTTCATGCTTGAACGAGTAAAAAGAAGAGAAAACCAATCAGATACTTGATGCTTGGGACCAGCCCATGCAATAGCGCGAAAATACTATACAATAAGTATTATTCATTTTTTTATTTGAGTTATTCTATAGTCATCCACCTCAACACTATCATGCCCGCCTTGGGGTAGTTTTGGGGTTACTCTGGCTGTAATGGCCTACATGATACTATCCGTAAACAGGGCCCGGGAAACCTGCCGCCAAATGCCGTTCTTGCTAAACTTTTTGGCGCAAATTTGCCTTACACCCATTCTCCCCAACCTGTTTAGGAATGGCCAAGCTCAAGACCTTATTTTTCTGCCAGAACTGCGGCGCTCAAAGCGCCAAGTGGCTCGGCCGCTGCGCCAGCTGCGGCGAGTGGAACACCTACGTCGAGGAAGTCATCCAGAAGGAAGACAACTCGGCGGCCGGCTCCTGGAAAGCCTCCACCACGGTGGGCACCACCAAGGCCGCCAAGCCCCGCGTCATCTCCGAGATTCACTTCGAGGAAGAGTCGCGCTTTGATACCAACGACGGCGAACTGAACCGGGTGCTGGGTGGCGGCCTCGTGCCGGGCTCTCTGGTGCTCATCGGCGGCGAGCCCGGCATCGGCAAAAGCACGCTCATGCTCCAGATTGCCATGAGTTTGCGCCACATGAAAGTGCTCTACATCTCGGGCGAGGAAAGCGAGCAGCAGATCAAGATGCGCGCCGAGCGCCTCGGCGAGCAGCACCCCAACTGCTACATCCTCACCGAAACCAACACCCAGAACATCTTCAAGCAGATCGACGCGCTGCAGCCCAACGTAGTCATCGTCGATTCCATCCAGACACTGCACTCGCAGCTGGTGGAGTCGGGGGCGGGCTCGGTGAGCCAGGTGCGCGAGTGCACCCAGGAGCTGCTCAAGTACGCCAAGGAAACCGGCGTGCCGGTGCTGCTTATCGGCCACATCACCAAAGATGGCTCCATTGCGGGCCCCAAAATTCTGGAGCACATGGTGGACACTGTGCTGCAGTTTGAGGGCGACCGGCACCTGAGCTACCGCATCCTGCGCACCACCAAAAACCGCTTCGGCAGCACCTCCGAGCTGGGCATCTACGAGATGCAGGGCTCGGGGCTGCGGCAGGTGAGCAACCCCTCGGAAATCCTGCTCTCGCAACGCGCCGAGAGTTTGAGCGGCATGGCCATCGGGGCTACGCTGGAAGGCAACCGTCCGCTGCTGGTGGAAGTGCAGGCCCTCGTGACGCCGGCCACCTACGGCACGCCCCAGCGGTCGGCTACGGGCTTCGATGCCAAGCGCTTACAGATGCTACTGGCGGTACTGGAGAAGCGTAGCGGCCTGCGCCTCGGTCAGCACGACGTGTTCCTGAACATTGCCGGCGGCCTGCGCCTCGACGACCCCGCCCTGGACTTGGCCGTGTGCGCCGCCGTGGTGTCGTCGCTCAACGATTTGCCCATCCGGGGCGAGGTGTGCCTGGCGGCCGAGGTGGGGCTGAGCGGCGAAATCCGGGCCGTGAGCCGGCTGGACCAGCGCCTGAGCGAGGCCGAGAAGCTGGGCTTCGCCGAAATGTACATCTCGCAGTACAACGCCCGCGGCCTCGATCTGGCCCGATATGGGATTCGGGTGCAGCCGGCGGGCCGCCTGGATGAAGTATTGCAGGGTTTGTTTGGATAAATCCGCCAAAAAACCGGGGTGGTAGTGCGGTACGAAAAAAAGACATAATTCGGATTGGACTATCACAACCCAAAACCTGTATCTTCGGTACAGGAATTGACTTTTACCGCGAATAGTGTTGTGACTCAGCTAGCAGCCGCAACACCTGCCAGCGGCCCGGTTCCGACGCTACCTCCTGCAATACCCGTTCTGATGTCATACTCTATTCGCTTTCTCGCCGGGTGGCTGCTGGCTGCAGGCCTCACGACCCTTTCTGTTGGGGCGCAGGCCCAGGGTACGGTTACGCTCACCGGTAAAGTAAGCGGCCGCACCAACGATACCATTGCCGTATCGGTCCGCGAAAACCCCCTCGACCCGAAAGAGCAGATCACCTACGCTCGCCTCGATGAGAAAGGCGAGTTCCGAATGGCCCTCAAGCTCGACGGCCCGGCCCGCGCCGACCTCGTCTACGGCGACGACGTAACCGACCTGTTTCTGGAGCCCGGCGACGCGCTGGATATCCGCTTCCGGGGCAGCAACATGGCCGGCTCGGTGCGCTACAAAGGCAAAGGCGCCGACGCCAACACCTACCTGACCGACGTGGCGGAGCAGTTCATTGAAAACGATGGTTTTCAGGTGCTTCCTGATAACATCATGCTCTACGAGCCTGGCTTTCTGTCGTTTCTGGACTACCGCCGCAAGGAGGAAAACAAGTTTCTGAAGAACGCGCTGGAAGACAACAAGTTCTCGGAAGCCTTCCGCCACTACGCCCAGGCTGAAATCGACTACAGCTACGCCAACGACCGGCTCACGTTCCCGGATCTGCGCGAGCAGGTGGTGGCCACCGAGGGCCGCCTGAAAATGTCGCCGGCGTTCTACGAGTTTCTCAACGACAAGAGCCTGACCAACAACGCGCAGGCCATGCAGAGTGAGATGTACCAGGAGTTTCTGCTCAACTACGTCCACTACCTGGCCAACAGCAACGGCAAGCTCCGCACCCACCCCGACTTCTACCAGGCCTGCTACGACATCGCCAAAACCCAGCTCAGCGGCCCCGTGCGGCCCATCATCATGGGCCGGGTGCTGCAGGAGTCGTTCCGGTTCGGGCACGTGAAGCAGTCGGCGGCTATGCTGGCCGATTTCCGCACCGTGGACACCAAGAACCGCTACGCGCCGGTGCTGCAGCAGGACTTCGACACCCATAAGGCCTTTGCCATTGGCGCTCCGGCCCCGGAGTTCCGGCTGCAGACCGTCAACGGCGACTCGGTGAGCTTGCGCGACTTCCGGGGCAAGCTGGTGTACCTCAACTTCTGGCGCACCACCAGCGGCCTGAGCCTCCGCGACCTGCCGTACGCTGCTGATCTGGCCAAGAAGTTTGAAGGCAAGAACATCGTGTTCATCAACATTGCCCTCGACGAAAACGAAGGCGCCTGGAAGCAGCTCGTCACCAGCAAGCGCCTGCCGGGCGTGCAGGTGCGCGCCACCGGCGGCATGCGCAGCCCCATTCTGCGCGCCTACGCCCTTGATGATGTGCCGGCCTACTTCCTGCTGGCCGAAGACGGCACCTTCCTCAACACCAAGCCCAAGCGCCTGAGCAGCCGCGCCGCCGTCGACGAAATCAAGGAGTCGTTTGGCAAGGCCAGCACCTACACCAGCCTGCTCTCCAACGAAACGGCCAAGTAAGCACTACCGCTTTTCTATACTTGAAAAACGCCTTCTGCCCTGGCAGAAGGCGTTTTTGTTGGTATCGGAGGTGGCAGCGTGCCAGCCCCTACCTTTGCTTCCGCATGGCTTCTCTGCTCACCGACTCCGTTATTTTTCTTTCGAAAGCTACGCCGCGCCGCGTCTGGAATGCGGCGCAGGTGGTGGGCGGCTACGCCCTGAGCAAGCTCACGGGCAAGGCGCGCCACTGGGGCCTGCCGGTGGCCCTCAGCTTCGAGCCCACGACCAGCTGCAACCTGCGCTGCCCGGAGTGTCCCAGCGGCCTGCGCAGCTTCACCCGCCCCACCGGCATGCTGCCCGACGAGCTGTTTCGCAAGACCATCGATGAGGTGGCCTCGCGGCTGTGGTATTTGATTTTCTACTTCCAGGGCGAGCCGTATCTGCACCCAAACTTCCTGGATCTGGTGAAGTACGCCGCCGACAAAGGCATCTACACGGCCACCAGCACCAACGCCCACTACCTCAACGACCACAACGCCCGCCGCACCGTGGAGTCGGGCCTCGACCGGCTCATCATCTCCCTCGACGGCACCACCCAGGAGGTGTACCAGCAGTACCGCGTGGGTGGCAAGCTGGACAAGGTGCTGGAAGGCACCCGCAACCTGATTAAGTGGCGGCGCGAGCTGAAAAGCCAGACGCCGCGGGTGGTGTTTCAGTTTCTGGTGGTACGCCCCAACGAGCACCAGATGGACGAAGCCCGGCAGCTGGCCCAGGAGCTGGGCGTGGACGACGTGTGGTTCAAGACGGCGCAGATCTACGACTACCAGCACGGCTCGCCGCTGATTCCGACCATCGACTACTACTCGCGCTACGAAAACAACCAGGACGGCACCTGGAGCATCAAAAACCGCCTGCTCAACCACTGCTGGAAGATGTGGCACAGCTGCGTGATAACCTGGGACGGCCTGGTGGTGCCCTGCTGCTTCGATAAAGACGCCGAGTACCGCCTCGGCGACCTACAGACCCAGACTTTCCGCCAACTCTGGCACGGCCCCAAATATCGCCAGTTCCGGGCCTCCCTGCTCAAGGGCCGCGACCAGATCGATATGTGCCGCAACTGCACCGAAGGCACCAAGGTCTGGGGCTAAGGCCCTGTCGGCCGCGCCCGTAGTGCGAACCTGGTAGTTTGCGCCTCCGCCCCCTGCGTACCGGCCCTGATTGAGTAGCCTGGTTTCTATCTTGCCGCATTGCTCACCTCATTACCCGCGCCCATGTTCGGCCTGACCCAGATCGACAAAGCCTTTACGATGCTGTCCCGCAAGCTGATTGGCTGGGGGCAGGAGTTCATTGTGATGCTGCCCAACCTGCTGATTGCGGCGCTGGTGCTGGTGGCCACGCTCTACGCGGCCCGGCTGGTGAAGCGCGGCGTCACGACCGTTTTTCCGCGCATCTCGCACAGCGCGGCCCTGCGCGATTTGGTGGCCACGCTCAGCTACGTGGTAGTGCTGCTGATCGGGCTGTTTTTTGTGCTGGAGGTGCTCAATCTGCAGAAAACCGTGACGTCGCTGCTGGCGGGCGTGGGCATCATCGGGCTAGCGCTGGGCTTTGCGTTTCAGGACATTGCGGCCAACTTCATCAGCGGCATCATTCTGGTGCTGCAGCGGCCCTTCACGGTCGGCGACGTTATCAAGACCAACGACTACACCGGCCTAGTAGAGCGCGTGAGTTTGCGCACCACCGACCTGCGCCAGGCTACCGGCGAGCTGGTGCGGGTACCCAACCGCAAGGTGTTCGAAAACGCCCTCATCAACTTCACCATCAACAGCTTCCGGCGCGTAGACGTGGAATGCGGCGTAACCTACGACGCCGACCTGGACCAGGTACGCAGCGTGGCGCTGGCCGCCATCCGGGAGGTACCCAACCTGGCCCCCGAGCGCCAGCCCGACGTGATGTTCACCGAATTCGGCGAGAGTGCCATTGCGTTTCAGGTGCGGTTCTGGGTGCCGTTTGAGCGGCAGCTTGATTACGTGTCGGCCAAGAGCGAGGCCATCGTGCGCATCAAGCGCGCCTTCGACGCGGCCGGCATCGTCATCCCGTTCCCGATCCGGACGTTGGACGTACCGGAAACGGTGCTGCGCCGGCTGGCCCCGCCGCCAGCTGATCCGCCGGAAACGCCGAAAGCCTAGCCATCCGCCAGACACGCAAAAAGGCGCCCGGAACAGATTCCGGGCGCCTTTTTCTCAGCGGGCAGGGCCGAAGCCGGCCGCTTACTTGTGGTTCTTGTCGAGGTCTTTGCCCAGGTCTTCCACGGTGCGCAGGAACTCGTCGACGTCGCCATCGGCGTAGGTGCCGAAGGCGGTGGAGATGGTACCTTTCACACCATCAGCGGTTTGGATGGCGTAGAGAATGGACATATCGTCGGGGTTGCTTTCGCCCTCGAAGCGGTAGAAATCCACGATGGTTACCTCGCTGGGCGCGTAGCCTTTGCTGCGGTCGTTGCCGATGGTGTGCAACCGGCCATCCTGCACGCGGAAGTCTTCCGTGAAACCGTCCTTGTTAAGCTGCTGCTCTACCTTCACGAGGGAGCGTTCTTCTTCTTTGTCTTGCATGGTTGTGTGGTATGCGAGGATGGAAACAGGCCGTAGAAACAGGGGCAACTGTAACGCCCCCGCCCCGGCTATACGAGGCCGGTACGGGGGCGGGTTGCTTTATTTTCGGGAAGGAAATCCGGTCTACTTCTCGGCGTCGGGGCGGGCGGCCGCCAGCTCGATGGTGCGCTGCAGCCGGTCGACGTCGAGGGTGGAGCAGGCCCCGCCGCAGCCTTTAGCGCAGCCGGCCTGGGTTTTGTCGAAGAAGGCCCGCCAGAACAGCCGGCCCACGTAGAACGCCGCCGCCGCAAAGAGCAGCCCGATTATGAGAGTTTGCATCCACATAGTACCCGCAAAACTACGATGCCGCAGTAAAAGTTTGGTGTGGGCGGAAGGGAGGCGGGCGTAGACGCCGCCTGCCTGCGGGCGGCCGCGTCTGGCGCAGTCTCGGGGCCTGTTTTGCCGGGGTCTTGTAAGATTTCCGCTTTTACTTGATGATCTGGCATCTGGCTGTACTTTAGCCAAGAGTTGGTCTTCTCCAGCTGAACGCCAGCCGGCCATTTGGCACTGTTTGGGCGGCCTTTTACCCTATCATCTGCATGCAAACTTCTACTCTTCGATTTACGCTGGCGGGCTTACTGCTGCTGGGCGGCCTGGGGGCCTACGCCCAGCCCACCACCTACCCGCGCAACGGCGTCTACGACCAGCGGCCGGGCCTCTACGCCTTCACCCACGCCACCATCTTCACCGACTACAAGACCCGGCTCATCGACGCCACGCTCATCGTGCGCGACGGCAAGGTGGAAGCCGTGGGGCCAAACCTGAAGATTCCGGCCGGCGCGGTGGTGCAGGACCTGAAGGGCAAGTACATCTACCCCGGCTTCGTGGACTTGGCCGCCAGCTACGGCCTGCCCGAAGTGAAGCCGCCCGAGCGCACCGGCCGCCGCCCGCCGCCGCAGTTCGAAACCAAAAAAACCGGCGCCTACGACTGGAACCAAGCCATTCATCCGGAAACCCAGGCGGCGCAGGACTTCAAGGTGAACGACGAGCAGGCCGATGTGTACCGCCGCCTGGGCTTCGGGGCGGTGCTGACGCAGCAGCCCGACGGCATTGCGCGCGGCACGGCGGCGCTGGTTTCGCTGGCCACCGCCGGCCACCGCGAAAACGAGGTGCTGCTGCTGGAACGCGCCGCCGCCGGCTACTCCTTCGACAAAGGCAGTAGCACCCAGAATTACCCCGGCTCGCTGATGGGCAGCATTGCGCTGCTGCGCCAGACGTTTCTGGACGCCGACTGGAACCAGCGCAACCCCGGCAAGGAGCAGAACCTGTCGCTCAGGGCGTGGCAGGAGCAGCGCAGTCTGCCGCAAATTTTCGAGGTGAGCGACAAGCTGAACGCGCTACGAGCCGACAAGCTCGGCGACGAGTTCAGGACCCAGTACATCATCAAGAGCCGCGGCGACGAATACCAGCGTCTGACCGACATCAAGGCCACCGGCGCCTCGTTCGTGGTGAGCCTCAACTTCCCCGACGCCTACAACGTGGACGACGTGTACGACGCCTCCCGCATTTCGCTGGAAGAGCTGAAGCACTGGGAAATGGCGCCCGCCAACGCCGCGCTGCTGGCCAAAGCCGGCGTGCCCTTCGCGCTGTCGGCCGCCGACCTCAAGGACAAAAAGAAGTTTCTGCCCAACCTGCGCAAGGCCATTCAGTACGGCCTCACCGAGGAGCAGGCGTTGCGCGCCCTCACGGCCACGCCCGCCGAGCTGATCAAGGCCCAGGACAAAGTAGGCAGCCTGAAGCCCGGCCTGACCGCCAACTTCCTGGTGTGCTCCACCCGGCTGTTTGCCGAGGATAACGTGCTGCTCGACAACTGGATTCAGGGCGAGCGGTACCAGCTCAGCACCCTGCCCGCCGACTACCGCGGCGTGTACACGCTGCAGGTGGGCAGCCAGCCGGCCGTGCAGATGCTGGTAGCCGGCAAGCCCGAAGCCCCCGAGCTGAAAGTGGCCGTAGCGCCCAACGACACGGTGCGCGGCGCTATTTCGGTGCAGGGCGAGCTGGCCACCATCGTGTACAACCCCACGCCTAAAAACAAAGCCACCGCCGTCCGCCTGACCGGCTACTACACCCCCGAAACCCGCGTGTTTCAGGGCGACGGCCAGCTGCCCGACGCGGCCCTGGTGAAGTGGACCGCCCGCCGCCAGGAAGCCGCCAGCCGCGCCGCCCGGCGCGACTCGGTGAAGGCGCCCGAGCCGGTGCAGCTCGGGGCCATTCTGTACCCGTTTGCGGCGTACGGCCGCCCGGCCATTCCGCCGCAGGAAACGGTGCTAATCAAAAACGCCACCGTCTGGACCAGTGACGCCGCGGGCAGGCTGGAAAACACCGACGTGCTGCTGGTGGGCGGCAAAATCTCGAAAATCGGTAAGAGCCTGACCGCCAAAGCCGCCCGCGTGGTGGACGGCACCGGCAAGCACCTCACGCCGGGTATCATCGATGAGCACTCCCACATCGGCATTATCGGGGGCGTGAACGAAGGCACCCAGGCCGTGACGGCGGAGGTGCGCATCGGCGACGTGCTCGACCCCGAGGACGTGGACCTGTACCGCGACCTGGCCGGCGGCGTGACGGCGGCGCAGCTGCTGCACGGCTCGGCCAACCCCATCGGGGGTCAGTCGCAGCTGATTAAGATGCGCTGGGGCGCGGCGCCAGAAGACCTGAAAGTGGCCGGCGCCGATGGGTTCATCAAGTTCGCGCTCGGCGAAAACGTGAAGCAGTCGAATGCCGGCGAGGCCAACGTGCTGCGCTTCCCGCAGTCGCGCATGGGCGTGGAGCAGGTGTTTGTGGATGCCTTTACGCGGGCCCGCGAGTACGAGAAGGAGTGGGCGGCCTACAACAAGCTCGGCAAAGGCAAGCAGAAGAAAGCGGAAGCCCCGCGGCGCGACCTGGAGCTGGACGCGCTGGTGGAAATCCTCAACAACAAGCGCTTCATCACCTGCCACAGCTACGTGCAGAGCGAAATCAACATGCTGCTGAGCGTGGCCGACCGGATGGGCTTCAAGGTGAATACGTTCACCCACATTCTGGAAGGCTACAAGGTGGCCGACAAAATGAAGGCCCACGGCGCCAATGCCAGCACCTTTGCCGACTGGTGGGGCTACAAAAACGAGGTGCGCGACGCCATTCCCTACAACGCTGCCATCATGCACGACGCCGGCCTGAACGTGGCCATCAACTCCGACGACGCCGAAATGAGCCGCCGCCTCAACCAGGAAGCCGCCAAAACGGTGAAGTACGGCGGGTTGTCGGAAGAGGAAGCGCTGAAGCTGGTGACCATCAACCCGGCCCGCATGCTGCACCTCGACCAGCAGATGGGCAGCATCAAGGAAGGCAAAGACGCCGATGTGGTGCTGTGGAGTGGCCACCCGCTGAGCGTGTACTCCCACGCCGAGCGCACCTTCGTGGATGGCCGCCAGTTTTTCGACCTGGAGTCGGACAAGGTGCTGCGCCAGGACATGGAGCGTGAGCGGCTGCGCATCGTGCAGAAAATGCTGGCGGCCAAGAAGGGCGGCGCGCCCACCCAAACGGCCACCGCCAAGCCCACCGGCCACTTCCACTGCGACACCGACGGCGAAGAAAAAGAGCTGGACCAGTAGAACAGAACGACTAACTCCCCTCCTCAGATGAGGAGGGGACGCGGCGCCAAAGGCGACGCTGGGGTGGTTGACCTCGTTGCTGACGTTGCTCCGGTAATTGCCGGACTCAGCACGGAAACCCAGCAGACTTACCCAACGCTTGAACCACCCCGCCCTCCGGGCACCCACGCCGCTTGATGCGCGGAATTTGAAAAAGCAGGGGAACTATCCCCTTAATGAACTCAACCATGAAACACCTACTGTTCTGCTTACCCCTGCTGACGGCCCTGACGGCGGCGGCACAGGTACCTATGCCGGCCCCGGCCCAAAGCAAGCCGATTCTGCTGGTGGGGGGCAACCTGCACGTGGGCAACGGCACGGTGGTGTCCGACGCCGCCGTGGCCTTCGACAAAGGCCGCATCACCTACGCGGGCGCCCAAAGCGGCTTCGCGCAACGCGCCGGCTACGAGGTGATTGACGTGAAAGGCCAGGAAGTGTACCCCGGGCTGATTCTGCCCAACACCACGCTGGGCCTCACCGAAGTGGAATCCATCCGGGCGACGGTGGACGAGCAGGAAGTGGGCCTGATGAACCCCAACGTCCGCTCCCTGATTGCCTACAACACCGACTCCGACATCATCCCGACGGTGCGCACCAACGGCGTGCTGCTGGCCCAGATTACGCCCCGCGGCGGGATGCTGTCGGGCCAGAGCAGCATTGTGCAGCTCGATGCTTGGAACTGGCAGGACGCCGCCGTGCGCCCCGACGACGGCCTGCACCTGAACTGGCCGGCCATGGTGCTCAAGCTCAACCCCGCCGAAGATGAAAAAGCGGTGGAGCGCCGCACCAAAGAGCGCCAGACCCAGCTGCGCGACCTGGAAGCCATGCTCACCGAAGCCGCCGCCTACAAGAGCCTGCCGGCCGGCCACCGCGAAAACCTACGGCTGTCGGCGCTGAGCGGCATTTTTGACGGCTCCAAAACCCTGTTTATCCACGCCGACTACGGCAAGGAAATAGTGGAAGCCGTGAGCTTCGCCAAGCGGCTGGGTGCGCAGAAAGTGGCCGTGGTGGGCGCCCGCGACGCCTGGATGATGCTGGATTTCCTGAAGCAGCACGACATTGCCGTGGTGCTCTCGCGCACCCACGCCCTGCCCCGCCGCCCCGGCGACGACTACGACCTGCCCTACCGGCTGCCCGGCATTCTGCAGCAGGCCGGCATCCGCTACTGCCTTGATTATGAAGGCAGCATGGAAACGGCCGGCTCGCGCAACCTGGCCTTCATTGCGGGCACCTCGGCCGGCTTCGGCCTCACCCCGGAGCAGGCCCTGACGGCCGTCACGCTCAGCCCCGCCCGCATCCTGGGTATCGATAAGGACTACGGCAGCCTGGAAACCGGCAAAAGTGCCACCCTGGTGGTCAGCAGCGGCGACCTGCTGGACATGCGCACCAACAACGTCACTCACGCCTACATCGACGGCCGCGCGTTCAGCTCCGAGAACAAGCAGCTCTATCTGAACCGCAAGTTCAAGAGCAAGTACAGCCTGAAGTGAGCCGGAATCCGGGTAAACACAAAGGGGCCGACTCCACGTGGAGTCGGCCCCTTTGTGTGTGCAAGCTGTCAGGCTACTTCCAGAACTCCCGGATGGTATCCTGCATTTCCTGGTGCACGTGGCCGTTGGAGGCCAGCACCTGCCGCCCAAACAGCGGGTCGCCGTCCTGCAGAAACTCGGTGGTGCGGCCGCCGGCCTCGGTCACGAGCAGCAAGCCGGCCGACACGTCGTAGGAGTTGAGGTTAAACTCGAAGAAGCCCTCGAAGCGGCCGGCCGCCACGTAGGCCAGGTCTACGGCCGCCGAGCCCAGCCGCCGCACGCCGTGCGACTTGCGCATGAACGAGGCCAGCACCTGCAGGTAGTCGTCCATCAGCCCAAAATCGTGGTAAGGGAAGCCGGTGGCAATGAGCGAGCTGTTGAGGTCGGGCACGTCGCTGACGTGGATGGGCAGCTCGTTGCAGAAGGCCCCGGCGCCTTTGGCGGCCCGGAAGCATTCGTCGCGCACCACCTCGTACACCACGCCCGCTACCAGCTCCTGCCCCCGGATCAAACCTACGCTCACGGAGTACACGGGCAGGCCGTGCACGAAGTTGGTGGTGCCGTCGAGCGGGTCGATAATCCAGTTGAACTCCTCGGCGCGGTCGGCGCCCTCGGTGCCTTCCTCGGTGATGAAGCCGGCCTCGGGCAGCACCTCGCGCAGGCCCGCTACCAGCAGCTTCTCGGTTTCCTTGTCCACGTACGACACCAGGTCGTGGACGCCTTTGCTCTCAATCTGGCCGCGGTGAAAAGTAGCCGCCTCTTGGCGGATGAACTGCCCGGCGTGCCGCGTTACGGCCGCCAGCTGAAAGCTGATTTCGTTGTAATCCATGGGTATTGAGTTAAGCTTTGATTTCCATAGTCCGTCATGCAGAGCGGAGCGAAGCATCTCGCCAGTGTAGTAGAATTATTCACCACACTAGCGAGATGCTTCGCTCCGCTCTGCATGACGAGCTACGATACTACGGGCTGCCGGCGCCGCACACCTTGCACCACCGTAAAGCCCAGCAGCAGCGCCGCCAGCGCCTGGCAGGCGGGCCCGATCAGCTCGCCGTGGCGGACGTAGAATGTCTGCTCGGTGTTGAGGTGCACGGTGTAGCGTCGGGCGTCCTGCGTCCACCAGGCGGTGCGCACCAGGAACTCGCCTTTCTGGTTGATGAAGGCCGAAATGCCCGTGTTAGCTGAACGGGCTACGTCGCGGCGGGTTTCGATGGCGCGCAAGGTGGCGTACTGCACGTGCTGCTGGTGGCCGGGCGAATCGGACCACCAGCCGTCGTTGGTGATGATGCCGATGAGGGTGGCGCCGCGCTTCACGTATTCAGCCATGAAGTCGCCGTACACCGACTCGTAGCAGATGCTGGGGGCTAGGCGCAGGCCGGGCGTGGCGGTCTGGAACACGGTGCGCTCGTCCTGGCTGCCGTAGGAGCCCACGAAGCCGCCCAAGTCGATGTTGTTGATGAGCGAGGCCAGCGCCACCGGCACCTTTTCCACGCCCGGCACCAGCCTAGACTTGTGGTAGAACGTCACGGGCCCCGTGACGCCCGGGAAGTGCACGGCCGTGTTCGACACGTCGTAGTAGCCGAGGTCGTCGCGGAAGCGGGCGGTGGACGTGGCGGTTTCCTTGGAAGGGTACTGCGTGATGCTGGTGATGCCCGTAATCAGCTCCAGGCCGGGGTGCTGGCCCAGGAAATTGCGCACCCGCTGAATCTTGGGGTTGGCATCAAACGACTGCTCGAAATACGGTTCTTCCAGCGCCGTTTCGGGCCAGAGCACCAGCCGCGTCTGGGGCGTAAGCTGCTGCTCGGTGAGGCGGATCAGGCGGCTGAGCTGCTCGTCGTAGGGAATGAAGTTGGGCGTGCTGCTGAACTTCTCCAGGAACGGGTCGACATTGGGCTGAATCACCACCACCTCGGCGGCCGCGCCCTTTTCCTGGTAGTTGCTGCCGATGAAATACGACAGGCCGATGGGCAGCAGCGCCGCTACCAGCGGAGCCAGCCAGCGCCGGGCCGGGCCATCCGTGGCCGGGCGCCGATACAGCGCCCCAAACGCCAGGATGTTCACGGCCCACATCCAGACGGAGCCGCCCAGGAAGCCGGTGTACTCGTACCACTGCACCAGGTAGTTGGCCTGCGCGAAGCCGTTGCCAAGCGTGAGCCAGGGCCAGGTGAGGTCCCAGTGCAGGTGCAGCTGTTCGAAGGCAATCCAGTAGATGGGCAACGACAGATAGCCCAGCACCGAACCGGCCAGCCGCTTGGTGTGGTAGAACGCCATAACGGGCGCGCTCATCATCAAGGCGTTGAGCACCACGGCCGTGATGCCGCCGCCCAGCGTGCTGTAGCTCACCCAGTAGGTGGTGAAGGCGTTCCAGAGCAGCAAACTGAGGTAGGCGTAGCGAAACACCTTCCAGCCGCTGGCCCCGCGCTGCACCAGCAGCTGCTCTAGGCGCAGAAACGGCACCCAGGCCACCAGCAACACCAGCGCCAGCGGGCCGGGGTGCACCGGCCAGCCCAGCCACAGCAGCGCCGCGCTCAGCAGCGCCAGCAAACTGGGCAGCCAGTAGGCCAGGCGGCCGACGGTGGGCGCGGCCGATTCGGCGGAAGTCAGGGTGGGGTTATTCGTCACGGTCATCGGTTGCGTAGCGGTCTTGCTTGATGCGTTCTTCCTTTTCGCGGCCCTGCACTACCAGCACAATCTCGCCTTTGATGGCGGCGCGGGCGGCGAAGTTGGCAGCCAGCTCGGCCAGCGGGGCCGTCACTGTTTCCTCGAACAGCTTGGTCAGCTCGCGGCTCACGGAGGCGGGGCGCTCGGGGCCCAGCACGGCGGCCAGCTGCTCCAGCGTCTTCACAATCCGGTGCGGCGACTCGTAGAAAATCATGGTGCGGTGCTCGTGCACCAGCTCCTGCAGGCGGGTCTGGCGGCCCTTCTTCACGGGCAGAAAGCCCTCGAACGTGAACCGCTCGGCTCCAAAACCCGACTTGAGCAGCGCCGGCACGAAGGCCGTGGCGCCCGGCAGGCACTCCACCCGCAGGCCCCGGGCCAGACATTCGCGCACCAACAGAAAGCCGGGGTCGGAGATGCCGGGCGTGCCGGCGTCGGATACCAGGGCCATGGTTTCGCCGCGCTCCAGGCGCTCCAGCAGCCGCTGCACCTGCTGGTGCTCGTTGTGGAGGTGGTAGCTGAGCATGGGCTTTTTCAGGCCCAGGTGCTGCAGCAGGCGGCCGCTGGTGCGGGTGTCTTCGGCCAGCACCGTGTCCACTTCGCCCAGAATCCGGATGGCCCGCAGGGTGATATCCTCCAGGTTGCCGATGGGCGTGGGCACGAGGTAAAGCAGGGTTTTGGGAGCGTCAGCCATAGCCGCAAAGGTAGCGGAGTTGCGGGCTGCGAGTAGCGCGAACTTTGCAGTTCGCGCACTCAAACCGTTCAGGCAGTTGGTATGGCGTGGGGACGCGAACTACAAAGTTCGCGCTACTGCCCGCCGTACTCGGCTGCCAGTTGGTCGATGGCGGCGGCCAGAGCGTGGTCTTTGTCGGTGACGGTGTTGCCGGCGTCGTGGGTGTGCAGGCGGAAGCTGACTACGTTGTACTCGTTGCTCCACCAGGGGTGGTGCTGCTGGTGCTCGGCTTCCTCGGCCACGTCGGTCATGAAGCTGAAGGCCACTTTGAAGTCGGGGAAGCGGAAGGTGCGGGTCAGGGTGTTATCGGTTTCGGTCCACATGGGGGTTGGGGGATTGGGGTTCGGTGGTTTGCCCGGCCTGACGGCAGAAGAGTACTTCTTGGGGCGCTTCGCTCTGAGCTCTGTCAGTTGCCGGTCTATATCGGTGGTGGCTTCAATGGCTTGCCGCAGTATTGCATCGACATCCGTGCCCGTCATTTCGATTGCCGGGCCGTGTCGGGACTCCAAACGAACTACATACACACTGTTGGAAACTTCTTTGTACGTGAAGGTCCAGCCGGGTGGGAGATGGGACTATCGGATTCAGTCCACATGGGGGTTGAGGGTTGCAGTACAAAGTGAAGGGCAGGCTGAGTAACTCAGCCTAATGCTCTTCTACCCAGCTGCGTAGCACACGACCGTCCGGTGTGAGAGCAACCGTCAGGAAACGAGGATCAATAATAGACCATCCAACGGGATATTCCAGCAGCTTTACCCGCTGACCATACGTCCGAAAAAACTGCGTACTGCGGGCAGCGAGCTGCTTCCGTTGCTCTTCGCTCAGGCTCACCGAGTCGGGCCCACGCAGCGAATCAGGCAGGGCCATGGTGGGGGGCAGCAAATAGGTTGCTGCTTCCTTGTACGGTGCCCCAAGCTTCTGGACAACCTGCTGCCGTGTCATGCCGGCCCGAAGATGGTTTTTGATTACATCCTGCACCATGTAGGCGCGGGGGTTGCGCGTGTCTTCCACACCGGAATTTTGCAGCCACACTTCCTGATCGAAGGAAGCTGAATGTGAACAGCCCAGCACGAGAAAAGAGAGAACAGCAACTGGTGATAATTTCATGGTACGCAAGGCTTTATATAAAATGATTGCAGGAATTATTCAGGGACCTAAATACTATAACTAACCGGCACTATCCAAGCTGCGCCCGCACTTCCATCAACGCAAAGCCCAGCAGGTTGAGGCCGCGCCAGTTGGTCGGATTGGCGGCCTGCGGGTGGCTCTGCGCCATCCCGATGCCCCATACCGGGTCCACGGGGCTGGCCTCTACCAGCACGCGGGCGCCCGTGCCCAGCAGAAACTCCCGCAGCGCCGGATGCTGGCTGAACTTGGCAGCATTACCGCGCACCACTACCGCGAAGCGGGCGTCATTCCAGCGGGCTTCGTCGAAGTTCCGGACGGTGCGGCCCAGCTTCTTAGCCTGGTCGGGATGGGAGGAAGCCAGGATGGCCTGCCGGGTGGCTTCGTCCTGAAACAGGCGGGCTTTTTCGGCCATCATGTAGTGCTCGGCGGTGGCGTAAGTGTCGCCTTCCAGCGCGAAAGGCGCCGGATACCATTGGCTGAACACCTCCTTGCCGACGCGGCCGGCCCCGGTATGGCCCCAGAAATACAGATACTTCACAGCCGCGCCAGCCTCCAGATGGTGCAGCAGGCTCTCGACAGAACGAATAGCGGGTGAGTCGGCGGCGGACATGGCAAATGCGGGAATCTTTTGGGAAGCAGAAAGCCGCCAAAGCTAAACCCATATCGGCGAACCGCAGTACACCTAGCTATACCTGACTCCCACCTCAACACCTCGACCTCCCATGGCTACTGAC
The DNA here is from genome assembly GCF_000737515.1 of Hymenobacter sp. APR13. Classification (NCBI taxonomy): domain Bacteria; kingdom Pseudomonadati; phylum Bacteroidota; class Cytophagia; order Cytophagales; family Hymenobacteraceae; genus Hymenobacter; species Hymenobacter sp. APR13. Next base: position 2,016,186 of record NZ_CP006587.1, on the reverse strand, counting down.
CCGAACAACCGCCCCGTGCGCGTCATCAACGACGATACCACCGAACAGGAAATGAAGGCCGGCCACCGCACGCCCGGCGGCGACCCACCCAAGAACGAGGATGCCCGCGGCGGCTTCGGCAACCGGGAGGGCAAGGAAGGCTACGGCACCGACAGCGGCGCGGGCATTTCGGCCGTATCGGTCAACGAAAACGCCGACCGCACCAGCTCGCCACCCGATAACATGCGCAGCACCGACGAAGGCCGCCCCGACCGCCCCAACCAGGACCTGCCCGCCGACGAAGACCTGGAAGCCCGCCGCCCCGCCGATGAGCTGGACCGCGACGACGCCCGCAGCGGCCCCGATGAAATGTCGGACCCCGACTCCCGGGTGGGCATGGGCCAGATGGAGCGCCCTGCTCCCAACAACGCCGACCTCGCCCGCCAGGGCACCAACGCCGACCTCACCGACCCCGACGCCACCGACACGGCCATCGTGCAATAGTCGCGGCATTTACTGATAGCACTGAAAAGCACCTTTTCCTTCAGAAAAGGTGCTTTTTCGCGTCTTCCTGCCTTTCCGATACTTCTATGGCCCGCTACGCTTCCACCGACCTGCATGGCTGCCTGGCCACCTTCCGGCACCTGCTGGAGCACACGCTGCACCTGCAGCCCACCGACGAGCTCTACCTACTGGGCGACTACGTCAACAAAGGCCCCGACAGCTGCGGCGTGCTCGACTACCTGATGCAGCTGACCGCCCGCGGCTACCAGGTGCACTGCCTGCGCGGCAACCACGACCAGGAGCTGCTCGACGCGGCGCAGGGGCGCCACCAGCTCACTTGGGCCTCTGCCGCCGACCGCCAGCAAACGCTGGCCAGCTTCGGCATAGCGCGGCCCGAGGACCTGGCGCCGCGCTACCTGCGCTGGCTGAGCGACCTGCCGCACCAGCTCGATATTCCGGGCTTCACGCTGGTACACGCCGGCTATGACTTCCGGCTGCCGCCCGCTCAGATGCGCCACGACTGGCACACCATGCTCAACGTCAAGCAGTTTACCCTGGATGCCTCGCGCCTGCAGGGCCGGCGCCTGCTGCACGGCCACGTGCCTACCCCCACCGCCGAGGTGCAGCGCCGCGTGCAGGCCCGGGCCGGCGCTATCGGGCTGGATACGGGCTGCGTGTACCGCCACAACCCGGAGTTGGCCCACCTGGCGGCCCTCAACCTCGACACGTTTGAGCTGACGCTGGTGCCCAACCGCGAAGCTCCGTATGCCATAGCCCGCCGCGCCTAGCGGCGGCGAAATCAGCAGCGCGCCTCCGTCTGCCCCACCCGTTGGTACGTGGCAGACGGGGGCGCGTGTCATTTTCTCAATAGCACTTATCGGTTATCAGGGCGAATAATTTTTGCACCATTTCCATCCATCGTTACAACTTTTTCAAATCAAAACAATCCATAATACCATTTCATATCCATTCGTATAAAAATATTCACTGATACCTATTTCCTAAAAAAATCTATTAAACAAAAACTAACAAAGTATCACAACGATTGAAAAACGTCTTTTTTAGCGCTTTACAGGCTGAAAAAGCCCAATCCAGCTACAATACTGGAAATGATAATACAAATTTCATTTGTAGCGAATTTGCACACATAAATTTCCCCTCTATATTTGACGAATTATATAAAAAGTAATTCCAACAGAACCACTCCAATTAAACTTTGCAAAGACGCGCCAGTAGCTGAGCGCATCTCTTGCCGGGTTGGGTGTGGGCTGTGCGGCACGCCGGCCATAGGCTGGCGGGGTAGGCTGCCCGACTGCAGCCCGGCAACAGACCGGAGCAGGGCGCCGAAGAGGGGTACACGTTTTCTGTCATGTTCGCTTACCAATCAGAGGGATGAAAAGAACACTACTTTCTATGTCGGGCCCGTCGCTGAAGTGCCTGTGGGGCATGGTGGCCGGCTCGTTGCTGCTGGCGGCGCCGGCCTGGGCCGCGGCTCCGGTGGTGAAGACGGTGGGAGCCGCCGGCTCCTACGCCACCATTGCGCAGGCCCTGGCCTCCATACCGGCCACCGTTGCACAGCCCATTGAAATTCAGCTGCTTGACGCCAGCTACACCGAAAACGTGCTGATCAACAAGGCCGGCACCGCCACCAATACCATTACCATCCGGCCGGCGGCCGGCGTGGCAGCTGAAATTACCGGCACGCTCACGTTTGGGGCCGGCAGCCGCTACGTGGTAGTGAGCGGCCACAACGGCACCAACGCCCGCACGCTCACGCTGCGCCAGCCGGCCATCAGCCGGGCCACGGTGGTGTTTGAGGACGATGCCGCCGACAACCGCCTCAGCCAGGCCCGCGTGCTGGGCAGCTGCCAGCAGCCCGGCCTGGGCGTGGTCACCATCGGCAATGCGGCCACGGCCGGCAACGACCGTAACACGCTCATCGACAACCTGATTGCCAACGCCTCGGCCACGCTGCCCAAAACGCTGATCTACGCCTTCAACATCGTGCCGGAGGCGCTCAACGAGAGCATCACCATCACCGACAACGACCTGGCCAACTTCACGGCTTTTGGCCTGCAGGTGCAAAGTGGCAACGGCTCGAACTGGAACATCTCCAACAACGACTTCTTCTACGACCAGGCCACCACGCCTACGTCGATGCAGACGGCCATCGACTTCGAGCCCGGCACGCTGTCCGACAACAACGTCATCAGCGGCAACAGCATCGGGGGGCGGGCCGCGGCGGCCAGCGGCGGTACCTGGGTGAACACCAGCGCCGAGTTCCGGGGCATTGTGGTGGGCTGCGGCAGCGGCATCAGCACCACCATCAGCAACAACCTGGTAAGCAACGTGAGCCTCACCAGCACCACCCAGCCCCTGACGGCGCTGCGCCTGGAAGACGGCCTGACCGCCGTGGCCGGCAACAACGTCACGAACGTGACCAACAGCGGCCAGGGCGGCGTCATCAGCCTCAACTCCCGCACCGACACCGACCTGGTGAACTTTACGGTGGCCAGCGGCCAGATTGTGAACGTGGAGCCGGGCGGCATCCTGACCCTGACCGGCAACCTGCGCAACGACGGCGTGCTGAAAAACGCCGGCGACGTGCTGGTGACCGGTAGCTTCCTGAACAGCGCCTCGGGCACCTACAACCAGACCTCGGGCACGCTGGAAATCAAAGGCGACATGAACAACCAGGGCGGCACGTTTACGAGCGTAGGCGGCCTGGTAAAGCTGACCGGCAGCGGCCCGCAGCTGGTGAGCGGCGGCGTGTATTTCAACCTGGAAATCAACGGGGCCGGCACCAAAACCATCACCGACGACGCCGACATCATCAGCCAGCTCACGCTCACGAGCGGCATTCTGGCCACCGGCCCGCACACGCTGGAGCTGCTGGAACAGGCCAACATCACGGAGTCGGACGCGAGCTACGTGCTGGGCCGGGTGCTGGCCAGCCGCACCGTGCGGGCCAGCAACACCGAGCTGTTTGGGGGCCTGGGCCTGGAAATGACGCCCGCCGCCAGCTCCGTGCTGCCCGGCGCCACCGACGTGCTGCGCGTGACGGGCACGGCCGCCACCGGCTCCAACGGCAGCCAGGGCATCAAGCGCTACTACGACGTGACGGCCACCACCGCCAACGGTTTGAACCTGAGCCTCGTGATGCGTTATTTCACGCACGAGCTCAACGGCATTGTGCCCGCCAACCTGCGCTTTTTCAAGTCCACGGATGCGGGCGCGAACTGGCAGCCGCGCGGCGTGAGCAGCAGCGGCCCCGGCTACGCCCAGCTCAACGGCGTGGAGGGCTTCTCGCGCTGGACCCTCGGCGACGCGCAGCGGCCGCTGCCGGTGGGCCTTACCTCGCTGCGGGCCGTGCGCCAGGGCCCGCAGGCGCTGATTTCCTGGACGACGGCCTCCGAAATCAACAACCGTGGCTTCGAGGTGGAAGTGAGCACCGATGGCCGGCAGTTCCGGGACCTGGGCTTCGTGCCCGGCCAGGAGGGCCCGGCCACCCAGCCCCGCGCCTACCAGTTCCTGGACCGCGAGGCCAACAAGCAGGGCCTGCGCTACTACCGCCTGCGCCAGGAAGACCAGGACGGCAAAACCAGCTACTTCGGCCCCGTTACGGTGTCGTTCCAGGAAGCGCAAGCCATGCAGCTGTCCGCCTACCCTACGGCCTTCAGCGGCCGCCTCACCGTGGAGCTGACTACGCCCACCGCCACGCCGGTAGCCTTCTCGCTCACCGACGCCTTGGGCCGGGTGGTCTGGCAGCAAACCCAGCCGATGGCCGCTGGCCTCAGCACCCTGGACCTGGCCCCGCAGTGCCCCGCCGGAACCTACATCCTGACGGCCCGCCTCAACGGTACCGTGCTACGCCAGCGTGTAGTACGCCAGTAGCAGCCTGGCCTTCAGGCTGCTCACAGCGCCGCCCCTGCAAGGGCGGCGCTGTTTTTTTTGGGTGTTAGGTCGCCTTTCAGGTTGGTGTGCCGGTAGTAGTCGGCTGGCTCCCCCTCTTCGTTGAGGAGAGGGGGCCGGGGGGTGAGGAGTGACGCGAGAACGAGGTTATACAGTAACCTGAAATCTGCGCTACAAGCTGCCGGCCCGATGTAGAGACGCAATACTTTGCGTCTCGTCGTTGAACGACTGGAAGCGCCCCACTCTAAACAACATCAGCAACGACGAGACGCAAGGTATTGCGTCTCTACATCGGGCTGAAGACCTGAAAGAGCCTTGCTTACAGCAACTTATTTTCAGGGTGGCGGCTGAGCCGGTAACGCAGGCATGATTCGTGTAGCAAGGGCCGCGGTTATACTTTCTACTCCTTGCTTCCTGGTTATGCCTGCTTCCTACGCTTCTGCCGACGTGTTGCCGCGGCCCCATTTACCCCACCCTGCGGCCCTGCCGGTCCCGCGCCGCAAGCGGGCCTGGGTGAAGGAGCGGGCGTTTCTGGTGCAGAACATCGTGCGCGGCAACGTGCTGCACAACACCGGCGGCGCGCTGCACGTGATGCGCCTGCTCACGCTGCACAAGATGCCCGCCGGCCTGCTCGGCCCCGAGCACCCCTGGGTAACGGGCCAGATGCCCGCTGGCCAGGGCGCCGTGTGGCCCCGCAACGTGGTGTTCCGGACGGAGCCCGCCACCCAATGGGCCCAGCCCGACTATACCCCGGAGCCCGACGATATCATCGCCGGTAAGGTGGGCAAGTTTCTGGCCACGATGGTCAGCAAATCGGTGCCGACGCCGGAGATTCCGCACGGCACGCGCCGCCGTATGCCCCACGCCATCAACTACTTGCACGGCGCCGTGCACTACAACGGCCTCACGCTGCTGTTCAACCACTTCGCCGAAGCCCTGCAGTACCTCGCCGACCCGCGCTTCCGCCGGGAGCTGCGCCGCCTGATCCGCACGGAGCACCGCGAAGTGACGCTGGTGTTCCGGGAGCGGAACTACAACCCCGTGGAGTACGCCTATTTTTCGGCCTTCGTGATGTCGCACCTGCCGTGGTTTGCCAACGTGAACGGGGCCCAGCGCCGCGTGATGTGGGGCAACCCCTCGCCCTACCCGGCCGTGAACATCATCAACGGCAACTGGGTGGCCGACACCGAGCGCCTGCGCCACGGCGACACCCGCGGCATCGTGCGGGAGCCGGTAGCGCCGGGCCTCTACTTCCAGGGCGACTACGGCGTGCCCACTCGCGGCGCCAACCGCCTCGAAAAAACACACGCCTTCCTCATCAACAACTGGGTGCGGCGGCGCGGCTTCCGCGGCGGCCTCTACTTCGTAGACCGGCGCAAGATTGAGGCCGAGCGCTACCAACAGTACCAAGCCACCGGCGGCCAGAACTTCGCTGGTAATGAGCTGATTAAAAATCCGCTGCGGCGGCGTAGCAAGTAATGGGGTGATGAAGGGATGAGGTGAATGGTACGTCATGCAGAGGCGCAGCCGAAGCATCTCGCGTGCTGATGCAGGATTACTATTGCAACGTCAGCACGCGAGATGCTTCGCTCCGCTCTGCATGACGTGCGACTTTTCACCTCATCCCTTCATCCCTTCATCACCCCATCTCACACCTTATCCTGCCGGATCAACTTCCGGTATACCTGCACCATGCGCTGCTGCGACATGCCGAGGCGGTACATGGCCGTGATGAGGTAGTAGATGCCCTGCAGCCGCCACACGCCGTTTTCGCGGTACTTGCGGGCCGACGTGACGATGTAGTGCGGCAGCACCCGCAGCGGCGCCACCCGGCGCAGGCGGCGCGTAATTTCCTGATCCTCAAACACCACCATATCCTCGCGGTAGCCACCGGCCTTCTCGAATACGTCGCGCCGCACGAACAGGCTTTGGTCGCCGAAGCGGAAGACCTCCTGCGGGAAACGGGTGAACCAGGCGTTCAGGGCCAGAAAGCGGCTGGGATGATCGAAGCGCAGGCGGTAGCCGCCGCAGCCCGCGCCCCCCGCCACCGCCGCCCGGATGTGTGCGGTGAAGCCGGCCGGCGGGTAGGTGTCAGCGTGCAGAAAGTACAGGATGCTGCCGGTGGCAGCCGCGGCCCCGAAGTTCAGCTGGGCGGCCCGGCCCTTGCGCGGGCACAGCAGCACCTGGGCCCCGGCGGCGGCGGCTTCGGCAGCCGTGGCATCGGGGCTGTGGCCGTCTACTACCAGCAGCTCCAGCGCTGTATCGGGTCCGGCGGCTTCGTGCAGGTGGCGCAGTAGCGGCCCGATGTGGCCGGCTTCCTTGTAGGTAGGAATGATGATACTGATAAGCGCCGGCCCGGTTGCCGCAACAGGAGCAGGAGTCATACGCACGTCAGGAAGTATTTAGTAGCGAGCAATGAGTACTAAGAATGGGATAGTGAGCAGTTGAAAACACTAGAACACCGTCATACCGCTCCTTACCAGACACTTACTACTCTGTATTGTCTACTCAACGCTCAATACTATCTACTCCATACCAGATACTTACTTGTCGTTCAGCACGTTGGCCTGCAGCACGGCTTTGGCATCGAGTCGGTGGGGGTTGCGGGGGTCCTGGGCTACGGCCTGCAGCGTAGTGCGGGCCTGCGGCAGCTGGCCGGTGCGCCACTGCGCCATACCCAGCTGATACTGCGCCTTGCCGGCCAGCGCCGAGCCCGGCTGCCGGCTGGCCCGCAGCAGGTAGGGGCGGGCAGCGGTGGCCTCATCCTGGCGCAGCAGCGTCACGCCGGTGTAGTAGAGCAGGGTGTCGGGGCCGAGGCTGTTTTGGGAGATGCGGCGCAGCGAGTGCAGCGCGGCGGGATAGTGGCCGTCGCGGTACTGCTGCATGGCTTCGCGCAGAAACGGGTTGCCGACGCGCTGGGCGGCGGCTTCCGTCAGGCCCGGGTCGGGCGTGTAGTAGCGGGTCCACGCCTCCTCGGCGCTGATGGCGTGCGGGCGCAGCAGCAGCCACAGCCCTACGCCCAGCAGTAGCAGCAGCACGCCGCCGGCCACGCCCCAGCGCACCTGCTGGCGCCGGCGGCGGCGCTGCACACGCTGCAGCGCGTGCTGGCGCTGGTCGAGGCGTTTGTCGAGGCCGGCGAGGCGGTGACGCAGGGTTTCGTGGCCGGCCACCCAGCGCAGGTCGGCCGTAAACCGCTCGTAGCGCTCGTAGGCCGTGCTGAGCTGCTCGTCCTGCTCCAGGCGCAGCTCAAAGGCTTCCTGCTCGCTCTCCGACATCTGCCCATCGGCAAAGCGTTCCAGCTCATCGAGGTAGGGGCGCAGATCAGGCATATATTTTTTAGGGCTTAGGGAGTAGGGCTTGGGGAATAGGTCTTGCTTGGTGCTTAGTGCGTGGTGCTTGGCATTTAGGAGCTCGATTGGTGCTTAGGAACGGAGTACTTAGGTGTCTTGAACGTCCTAAGCCCTAAGCACCATTCCCTAAGCACTATCCTTAAGGCTGAGTTCGTAGAGGCGGCGCAGGCAGTTGGCTTTCTGCAGGCGGGCCACGGTGGCGTTGGCGAAGCCCATCTTGCCGGCGACCTTCTCAAAATTGTAGCCCCGAAAGTAGAAGAACATGAGCACCTGCTGGCAGTCGGTGCTGAGCTGCCCGAACAACCCCAGCAGCCGGCGGCGCCGGCCGGCTTCAGCGGCGGGCAGCACTTCGGTGGCGGGGCGGGCGGTTTGCAGCTCCTGCACGGCCATGCCGTAGACGTGGGCCCGCAAATCGGGCGGGAGCTTGGTGAGGCGGCCGTCGGCTACCTGGTCGTAGAACTCTACCAGCACGGTGCGCAGCAGCTCGTGGGCCGCGGGCGGCTCCAGTTGGTGCTGCCGCCGGGCCCAGCGCGCGAACAGGTCGCGGTTTTCCTGGTAGAAAGTTATCAGAAACGACTGGTTGCCAACGCGCAGATGGGTCAGGGTTTCGGCTAAAGGCTGATTCACGGGGCCAGAGCAACAAAGACGAAATACGGCCCCGGCCGGCAGCAGCCTGCCCGGGCGGAACAAGATAACGCAGAAAGTTGGGTTGGTTGCTACGGAGGCCACCACCGCCGCCCGCGCGGCCGCCGCCCACCGGGGCCGCCGGCCGGCCTTGAGCCCGGCCATAATTTTGTCGGCGGCGCAAGCCATATTCTGTATTGAACATACTATCAGCTGTGTATCTTCCCGGCAACTTCCTTTCCCATATTTATTTGCTTCCACCACTACTCCCGTTTCCTGCATGAAACACCTCTCCTCCCTGGGGCTGGCCGCGGCCCTGAGCCTAGCGCCGCTGCTGGCGCAGGCCCAGACCACGCCGCAACCGGCCGGCCGCTACACGCTGCGTTTGGCCAGCGGCCCCGTAACGCCCGCCGCCAACTTCGCCGACTGGCTGCGGCAGCCCGCTACCACTGCTCCCACCGATGCCTGGCAGGGCCAGGTGTTCCGGGTGCTGCAGTTTGAGCAGCTGCCCACCGAGGCCCAGAAGGCCAGATTAGCCGCGGCTGGCGTGCGCCTGCTCGACTACCTGCCCCGCAACGCCTGGACCGCCGCCCTGCCCGCCAGCCTGCCGCACCAGCGCCTGAGCGGCGTGGGTTTGCGCAGCGTGCAGCCCGTGGCGCCCACCTGGAAACTGGCCGGCGACCTGGCCCGCAACACCATTCCGGCCCACATGCGGCGGCCCGGCGGGCTGGTAGAGGTGAACGTGCAGTACTACGCCACGCTCACGCCCAACCAGGCCGCCCAGGCGTTGCGCCAGAGTGGATTTCAGGAGGCTGGCAAGCCGATGTTCGGGCAGCAGCTGCGGGTGCTGTGCCGCGAGGCCGACATTGCCCGGGTGGCGGCGCTGCCCTGGGTGAGTGCCGTGGAGCCCGCCACGCCGCCCGCTGAGCCCGAAAACTTCCGGGGCCGCACCGACCACCGCGCTAACGCCATCAGCACCGACTACGGCGCCGGCCGCCACTACGACGGGCGCGGCGTGACCGTGGGCCACGGCGACGACGGCCGCATCGGGCCGCACATCGACTACCAGGGCCGCTTCGACCAGAGCGCGGCCGGGGCCAGCGGCGGCAACCACGGCGACCATGTGGCCGGCATCATCATGGGCGCCGGCAACGCCGACCCGCGGGTACGCGGCAACGCCACGGGCGCTTTCAACCAATACTTCTCCTACCCCGGCAACCTCACCAACACCCCCGCCGCCTACGCTGGCGCCCGCAAGATGCGCGTGACCAACTCCAGCTACGGCGACGGCAACAACACCGGCTACACCAGCTTCACGCGCACCGTGGACCAGCAGACGCGCCAGCGGCCCTACCTGCTGCACGTGTTTTCGTCGGGCAACTCCGGCACTTCTGACTTTGGCTATGGGGCCGGGGCGGGCTGGGGCAACATCACGGGCGGCCACAAGATGGGCAAGAACGTGATTACCGTGGGCAACGTGACGTACACCGACGCGCTGGCTGGCTCCAGCAGCCGCGGCCCGGCCAAGGACGGCCGCATCAAGCCCGACGTGTGCGCCGTGGGCACCAGCGTTACGTCCACCGTCGACCCCAACACCTACGCCGTATTTACGGGTACCAGCATGGCGGCGCCCGGCGTGGCCGGCGTCACGGCCCAGCTGGTGCAGGCCTACCGCAGCCTCAACAACCAGCAGGAAGCGCCCGGCGCCCTGCTGAAAGCGGCCCTGATGAACACCGCCGAAGACCTCGGCAACCCCGGCCCCGACTTCCGCTTCGGCTACGGCCGCGTGAATGCGCTGCGGGCCGTGCGCGTGCTGGAGCAGCGCACGTATCTGAAGGACTCCCTGACGACGGGCCAGGCCCGCACCCACACCATTGCGGTGCCGGCCGGCAAGAAGGAGCTGCGCGTGATGGTGTACTGGCACGACTATGAGGGCGCCATCAACTCCACCGAAAACCTCATCAACGACCTGAACATGCAGGTGGCGCTGCCCGGCGGCACCACCTACCAGCCCTGGGTGCTCGACCACCGGCCCACCGTGGCCCAGCTCAACGCCAACGCCGTGCGCGGCCTCGACTCGCTCAACAACGTGGAGCAGGTGACCGTGGCCGACCCCGCCGCCGGCACCTACACCGTGACCGTACGCGGCGCGGCGGTGCCCCAGGGCCCCCAGACCTACTACCTGGTGTATAGCTACCTCGAAGACGGCGTGGAGCTGACCTACCCGCTGGGCGGGGAAGGCTTCGTGCCCGGCGAAAACGAAGTAATCCGCTGGGATGCCCCGGCCGGCTCCGGCACGTTTGCGCTGGACTACAGCACCGACAACGGCACCACCTGGCTCCCGATTTCCAGCACCGTCGCCGCCACCACCCGCCACTTCGACTGGACGGTACCGGCCGGCGTGGCCTCGGGCCGCGTGAAAGTGCGCGTAACGCGCGGCACGACCAGCAGCCAGTCGGTGGTGCCGCTTACTGTATCGGCCTTGCCCGGCAACCTGCGCCTGGGCTACGTGTGCCAGAACGAGGTGAAGCTGCAGTGGGACACGCTGGCTACGGCCTCGGCCTACATTGTATATAAGCTGGGTGCTGAGTACATGGACTCCGTGACAACCGTGACGCGCACTTCCGTGATTCTGCCGGGCCTGGGCTACGGCGCCGAGCAGTGGTACGCGGTGCGCGCCATCCGGGCCTCCGACGGGCTGCGCAGCCGCCGCACCCGCGCCCTCAACCAGCCGGCGCGCATCTTCAACTGTCCCGGCCCGCCCCTCATTGCGTTTGAAGCCAGCCGTACGCTGGTCTGCCCCGGCGTGCCCGTCACGCTCACCGACCAGAGCCAGTCGTTCCCAACCAGCTGGACGTGGTCGGTTTCGCCCAGCGCGGGCGTCACGTTTGTAGGCGGCACCAGCGCCAGTTCGCAGAATCCGCAGCTGCAGTTTGCTACGCCCGGCACCTACAGCGTCACGCTGCTGGCCAGCAACAGCTACGGCCCCACCACGGCCACCCGGCCGGCCCTCATCAACGTGACTACCGGCGACCCGCTGCCGGTGGTGCAGAATTTCCGCACCAGCACTTTCCCGCCCGCCGGCTGGCAGGTGGTCAACCCCAGCGCCACGTCCAACTTCCGCTGGCAGCTGAGCGGCTCCATCCTCCCGGGCCCCGACTCGGTGGCGCGGCCGGTGCCCATGGCCAACGACTACGCCAACTCGGCCCGCGGCGCCGAAGACTACCTGATTACGCCCCCGCTGAACCTGAGCACGGTGCCCGTCACCGCCAACACCGTCCGCCTGACGTTCTGGGTGGCGTATGCGGCCTACAGCGCGGCGTACTTTGACGGTATCCGGGTGGATATGAGCACCGACTGCGGCGCCACATTCCAGCCCACGGGCTACCTGAAGCGCGGCACGGCCCTGGCCACGGTGCCCGGCTTCGACACCAATGAGTGGGAGCCTTCCCGGCCTGCCGACTGGCGCCAGGAAACCGTGGACCTGCCCGGCCTGCTGACGGCCGGCGGCACGCGCCCGGCCAACGTGCTGGTGCGCTTCGCCAACCTCAACGACTACGGCAACAACCTCTACCTGACCAATGTGCGCCTGCGCGCCCTGCAGGTGCTGGGCAATGCCAGCCGCCAGACTAACCTGGGCTTGCTGAGCGCCTATCCGGTGCCTTTCTCGCAGGAGCTGACCGTGCAGCTGGCCCCCACCAAAGCCGGTGCCGCCACGCTGCAGCTGCTCGACGCCCTGGGCCGCACCGTGCGCGAAGAAGCCGTGCTGCTGCGCGCTGGCGCCCAGCAGCACACGCTGGCCACCGGCAGCCTGCCGGCCGGCGTGTACACGCTGCGCCTGCGCACCAGCGCCGGCACCCAGCAGCTAAAAGTGGTGAAGTAAGCGACGTTCGGCTTCCCTTAAAGTAATCCGCGCGTTGGCGCGTCTGCCGGAAAGCGCCTCCCGTCTGGGGGGCGCTTTCTTTGTTGAAGAATAGTCGGAAACTTGCCTGCCTGCTTCGCTTTTCCCCCTTTCTGCCATGGCTGCCGACCTGACCCCTGCCGATTTCTCCGTGGTGCCGACGCTGGAGGGCCTACCCGCTGCTGTGCTGGACTGGCTACTCGCCCACGGCGAGCGGCGCGAGTTTGCCCCCAACGAAACTGTGGTGGAGCCCGGCATGCCCGCCGAGCTGATGCTGGTGCTGCTGCAGGGCAGCCTGCAGTTCTATGTGGCCCGCAACGGCCAGCCCGAGCCCGCCTTCCGCCTCGATACCGGCCAGATCAGCGGGGTGCTGCCCTACTCGCGCATGCAGACCATCAAGGCCCGGGGCGTGGCCGTGGGGCAGGTGGTGGTTTACACCCTGCACCGCGACCTGTTTCCGGAGCTGGAGCAGGTAAGCCCCGAGCTGGTGCAGCGGCTGGTGGCCTTGATGAGCGACCGGGCCCGCCTGGAAGCCCGCGGCCAGGAGCGCGACGACAAGCTGCGGGCCCTGGGCAAGCTCTCGGCGGGTTTGGCGCACGAGCTCAACAACCCCGCCGCCGCCATCGTGCGGGCCGCTGAGGCCCTCAACCAGCACCTGCGCGCCTCGCCCACGCTGATGCGCGACCTGCTGCAGCACTGCCCCGACCCTGCCGCCCTCGACCGCCTCACCACCCTCGCCCTGGCCCCGGCGGCCGACGGCCCACCCCTCTCCGGCCTGGCCCGCGCCGACCGCGAAGACGAGCTGCTGAGCTGGCTGGACGAGCAGCAGGTGCCCGACCCATATGCGTTGGTGGAGGGCTTACTGAACGCGGGCCTCACCGCAACGCAGCTGACCGCAGCGGTAGCTGATCTGCCGACAGCCGCCCGCCCGGCCGCGCTGGCCTGGCTGGAAGCCAAGCTGGCCTCGCTGCGCCTCGTGCACGACGTGCAGGAAGCCGGCGGCCGCATCAGCACGCTGGTGCACAACGTGAAAACCTACTCCCACATGGACCGCGCCGCCGACTTCGCGCCCCTGGACGTGCACGCCGGCCTCGACAGCACCGTGAATATGCTGGGCTTCGCGTTGCGCGAAAAAAACATCCAGCTCCGGCGCGACTATGCCCCCGGCCTGCCGCCGGTGCGCGGGCAGGTCAGCAGCCTCAACCAGGTCTGGACCAACCTGCTCGACAACGCCATTTCCGCTTTGCCGCCGGGTGGCGAAATCACGCTCCGCACGCTGCTGGAAGGCGACTTCGTGCGGGTGTTCGTCATCGACAACGGGCCCGGCATTCCGCCCGAGATTCTGCCGCGGGTGCTGGAGCCGTTCTTCACCACCAAGCCGGCCGGCGAAGGCTCCGGCCTGGGCCTCGATATTGCGCTGCGCACCGTAGAAACCCACGGCGGCAAGCTGGAAGTAAGCTCCGCGCCCGGCCACACCGAGTTCTGCGTCTGGCTGCCGGCGTAGAGTAGCTGAGTAGGGGAGTAACTGAGTAAGTTATTCAGGCACCGCTACTCGTTTTTTTCATTGTTGTGCAGCAGGCCGGTAGCGCGAACTTTGCTGACCCCGCCCCGACCATTCTGCCGGCGCGGGGCCGCGAACTACAAAGTTCGCGCTACTGACTACTACTCAGATACTCTCCCCCACATGGACAAGAAACCGATTATTCTGACCGTGGACGATGATGCGCAGGTGCTCAATGCCATCGACCGGGATTTGCGGGCCGAGTTCCGGCAGGACTACCGGATTCTGCGGGCAGCTTCGGGTGAGGAGGCCCTGGAAACCCTACGCGAGCTGCTGGCCCGCGAAGAGGAAGTGGCCCTGATTCTGGCCGACCAGCGCATGCCCGGCCTGGAAGGCGTGGAGCTGCTGGCCGAGGCCCGCACCCTGTTTCCGGACGCCAAGCGAGTGCTGCTCACGGCCTACGCCGACACCGAAGCTGCCATCCGGGCCATCAACAACGCCCGCCTCGACCACTACCTGATGAAGCCCTGGGACCCGCCCCAGCAGCTGCTCTACCCCACCCTGCACGATTTACTGGGGGCTTGGCGGGCCACGCACCGGCCGCGCTTCAAGGGCGTGCGGCTGGTGGGGTTCCAATGGTCGCCGCTCTCGCACGACCTCAAGGACTTTCTGGCCGGCTACATGGTGGCGTATCAGTGGCTGGACTTCGAAACCAACCCCGACGCCCAGGCCCTGCTTTCAGCCAAAAACCTGGCCGCCGCCGACCTGCCCGTGGTGGTGCTGGAAGATGGCACCGCGCTGGCCCGACCCACCGCCACCGAGGTAGCCACCCGCATCGGCCTCACCACCCAGGCCACCCAAGAACTGTACGATGTGGTGGTAATCGGGGCGGGGCCCTCGGGGCTGGCGGCGGCGGTGTATGGCGCTTCCGAGGGCCTGAAAACGCTCATCATCGAGCGACAAACTCCTGGCGGACAAGCCGGAACCTCATCTCGCATCGAAAACTACCTGGGCTTCCCGACGGGGCTGAGCGGGGCCGAGCTGGCGCACCGGGCCTGGGCCCAGGCCGTGCGCCTCGGGGCCGAGTTTCTGGCCCCGCGTGAGGTGACCGAGCTGTGCGTGCAGGACGGCTACAAAGTCCTCACCCTCAGCGACGGCAGCACCGTGCGCACCCGCGCCGTGGTGCTCACCACCGGCGTCAGCTACCGCACCCTGGAGGTGCCCGGTATGCACCGCCTGAGCGGGGCCGGCGTGTACTACGGCGCCGCCCGCACCGAGGCCCGCTCCTGCGACGAGCAGGACGTGTACATCGTGGGCGGCGGCAACTCGGCGGGGCAGGCGGCCATGTACTTGGCCACCTATGCCCGGCGGGTGGGCATCGTCATCCGGGGCGAAAGCCTAGCGGCATCGATGTCGGCCTACCTGATTGAGCAGATTGCCCACACGCCCAACATCGAGATTCTGCCCTTCACGGAGGTGGCCGAAGTATGCGGGCAGGACCACCTGGAGGCCGTGGTGCTGAAAAGCCGCGGCGAGCTGCGGCAGGTGCCGGCCCGGGCGCTGTTCGTGTTCATCGGGGCCAAGCCCAGCACCGAGTGGGTGTGCCAGACGGTGCTCTGCGACGGCAAAGGCTTCCTGCTGACCGGCCGCGACCTGGTGACGGACCCGCGCTACGCCACCGCCTGGAAACATTCGCGCGAGCCCTACCTGCTGGAAACCTGCGTGCCCGGCGTATTCGCGGCCGGCGACAGCCGGGCCGGGGCCATGGCCCGCGTGGCCTCGGCGGTGGGCGAAGGCAGCATGGCCATCAAGTTTGTGCACCAGTACCTCGACGAATAGCGGCCCGAACCGGACCCCGGCCGCCGGAAACGCGAAATTTCTTCGGGGAGGCCGCCGGCCTCGTTTTGGCCCGCCACGGGGCCGCCAAACGTGACCCGCCGGAAACGCAGTGGCCGCCATAAGCCCTTCGCAGGGTTTCAGGCGGGAATATCGAAAACCACCGGGGCGCCCACACAGTATATGCACTTCGGCGCCATTGGCGCGCCATTGTGCTGTTTTGCCTGTGTGGGCGCTTTGTATGGCTTCTTTCTCTACTTTCTCTTCCTGGCGCCGCCTGAGTCTGGCGGCCGCCGCTACTGTGCTGTTCAGCGGCTGTGAGCTGCTGGAATTCAGCCCCAACGACTTCCGGGGGCCGGAAGACCTGACCAGCCTCACCCAGAAAAACCTCGACAAGCTGGCCGCAAAGCCGTTGCCGCCCGGCGATACCCTACGCTTTGTGTTCACCGGCGACTCGCAGCGCTTCTACAACGAGGTAGAGGCGCTGGTGACCAGTGTGAACCAGCAGCCGGGCGTGTCATTGATGGTGGTGGCTGGCGACATTTCCGACTTCGGGCTGAACCGCGAGATGCGCTGGGTGGCCGAGCGCTTAAACCGCCTCACCATCCCCTACCTCACCGTTATCGGCAACCACGACCACGTGGGCAACGGCCGCGCCGCTTACCAGCAGACGTTCGGGGCTTTGAACTACTCGTTTGTGTACGGCGACACCAAGTTCACCTTCGTGGATACCAACAGCCGCGAATACAACTTCAATGGCCGCATTCCGGATGTGCCGTGGCTGCAGGCCCAGGTGCAGGACCTGCAGGGTGCCCGGCGCCAAGTGGTGATGTCGCACGTGCCGCCGCAGGATTTCGACTTCGACCAAAACCTGACGCCTGCTTACACCCGCACCCTGGCCGAGGCACCTAAGCTGGCTTTCGAGCTGAATGGCCACCGCCACAGCTACAGCATTGGTCAGCCCTTCGAGGACGGCGTGACTTATATCAATTCGGCGTCGTTTGAGCGTAATGAGTACCTGATCGTTACGCTTTGGAACGACGACAATGACGAGCCGCAGTTCCGGCTGAAAAAAGTAAGTTTCTGATGCGCCACCTGCTATTTCCGCTGCTGAGTGCTGTGCTGCTGGCGGGCCCTGCTCTGGCCCAGACCTCACCTGACACGTCCAACCCCGATGCTGTGGCGCCGCGTCCCTGGTTTCGGCCTCGCCACCTCATTCTGCAGACGGCCGGGGGTATGGGCATGGTGGCCGGCGGGGTGGGATACAGCTTCTGGCGCGACCGGATGGAGGCCGATGTACTGGTGGGCTACGTGCCCAAAAAGTACGCTGGTTCGGCCCTGTCTATTGCCACACTCAAGCTGCTATATACTCCCTACACCGTCCCGCTAAGCGAAAAACTGACGCTGCGGCCTCTCACCTTCGGGCCCTACGTAGGCTACACGCACGGCGTCATCAATGATGGTGAAGAAGACCAGTACACTAAAGGCTACTATTGGTTTTCCCGAAACACCCGCGTGGGTGTGCTGCTAGGCGGGCGGCTGACCTACAACCGGCCCACATCGGCGGCCGGCCGCTCGCGCCGCGTGTCAGCGTACTATGAGTTGGGCACCAACGACCTGTATTTAGTCAGCTACGTTGCCAACGGTAACTTCCGCTCCCTCAGCCCCATTGATATCCTCACGCTGGGGCTGGGGGTGAAGGCCGAGTTTTAGGCGGCACGAAGTCGGCGGAGCAAGGCGTCCGGTCTTACTGCCCCCCGGCCAGATACGCTTCGCGGGCTTCACTGAGCAGGCGCAAGATAGTAGCCCGTTGGCGTAGCAAACTTTCCATCTGGGGGCGTTGCTGCCGGAACAGCCGCAGGGCACGCACGCGCCGCAGCCGGCCGGCCAGCTTGTTGGCGTAGGACAGAGCGTAGAAGCCGGTGGGTGCCAGACTCAGGCCGTAAAGCAGCGTCCAGCGCCAGTCTTGGGTGAAGTGGTGCACCAGCGCAATCTGGGCGGCATAGCCGACACTGAACGTAATCATGCCCACCACCAGCATGATGGGCGCCACGAACTCCACTTCCTTGGTGGCGCGTTTGGCCACCATCGAGGGCAGCTTGTAGGGCAGGTAGTTGTTGACAACCCCATACAGATACACGGGCAGCCCCAGCACCAGCTTCAGGCCCGCCACCACGGCCCGGGAGGCGCGGGTGTCGGGGCGGCCGGTGCGCTCCAGAGCTTCATCGGTGAGGCCGAGGCGTTTGAGGTCCGAAAGGTAGGCGGCCAGTTTCTCCCGCACCTCGCCCAGGTGGTCGGGGTCGTGCTTCTCGAAGTAGGCCACGGCCTGCAGCAGCGTGCGGCTGAGCTGGAAGTTGTCGTAGAGCGTGCGAGGGTCGTCGTTGATAAGGTGGCCGGTGAAGGTGCGCTCCAGCTGCTGCACCAGCTCGTCCTCGGCCGCGTCGCGGGTGATGACGAGGTGCTGCTCCAGCTGCCGCCGGATGTCTTCGGTGAGCTGGTCGGCGGCAGCGGTGGGGTCCTGGCGGTAGGCGTCGGCGTAGTCGGCCACCCGGATGGGCGGGGCCACGTTCACCAGCACGTCGGATCGGAAACGCTGGGGGTCGAAGTAGTTGATGCCCACCGGCAGCACCTGTAGCCCCAGCGTGAAGTTGTGCCGCGCCTCGGCGCCCAGTGCAATGCGGGCCGCGCCGGTTTTGAGGGGCCGCAGGCGCCGCTCGCTCACGCTGGTGCCTTCCGGAAAAATCATGACCGTGCCGCCGCGCCCCAGGTAGTCGTAGCACTTGCCGAAAGTGGCCTCGTTCTGGGCCTCCAGCTGCTCGGGCGTAGTGGCTTCGGCGCCGCTTTCCAGGTCCTGGCGGCGGTAAATCGGGATGGAGTTGCCGGAGGTCAGCAGCGCCCGCGACACCGGGTTCTTGAAAAAGGTGCTCTTAGCCAGAAACGCAATGGACTGGCGGCGGTTGGCGGCCACTACCAGCGGGTCCATGAGCGTGTTGGGGTGGTTGCTCACCATCAGCAGCGGCCCCGGGGTCTGGAGCCGGTCGCGGTGGCGGATTTCGAGGCGGCGAAAGAATACGCGCAGGGCCACCTGCACGAGGGGCTTCATGACGGTGTAGAAGAGCATAGAAGGCAAGTACGGCGGAACCCGATAAATAGCCAACCCAGCCAGCCAGTTCCGCGCTACAATCGGCCGCCAAATCTGACTTTTACTACCCGCACCAGCCAAGTCCTTTTCGGCGATACTGGCGTCTTTTAAGCGTTTCTACCCGGTTCAGCCCAGACTTCCGATTGAGGCTTCCGGGCACTCATTCGGGGGCTGGCGCCGTATCTTCGGCCAGCGGCCAGCCTCCGTGGCCGTGTTATCAGCCCCACGCGGCCTCATTTCCCGTATAGTCGAGTGTCTATGCTGCACTTCTCTCGTTTGCTTTTGCTGTGGGCGCTGCTGCCGGCTGGCTCCGTTGTGGCCCAACAACCCGCGCCCTCTGCCGCCGCTTCCAAGGCTGCGGCCGCGCCTACCGAGGCGGAAGTGCTGCGGCGGGCTACGCAGTTGATACAGAACCGCCAGTACGAGTCGGCCTGGAAGCTGCTCAACGGCTTCGACCCCAAGCACCGCCGCCCGGCCGTGGCCCTCAAGCAAACCGATTTGGCCCTCAACTACCACCTGCGCAGCCGCGAGCTGGAAGGCTTTGGCTTCGTGGATGTAAAGCCGCTGGAGCGCCTGGATTCGCTGCGCGAGCATTTCACGCGCGCGGCCGTCCCGTACCCGTTTGTGGTGGAAACGGTGCTGAAAAACCTCATCCGGCAGCACCCCACCACCTACCGCCTCCACCGCGCCCTCGCCGACTACTACTACCAGACCGAGCAGTGCAACTGCGCCGAGGCCGACAAGTCGCCGGCCCAGCTCTACGCCCTGATGGTGCGCTACTACGCCACCGCCCACCAGCACGGCCTCGGCGACTTCAGCTCCTACTTCGCACTGGGCTATGCCCGCCAGAGCTTGCGCCAGTTTGCCGAAAGCGTACCCGCCTACACCCGCGCCATTGCGCTACGGCCCAGCTATGCGCCGGCGCACTTCCAGCTGGCCTACAGCTACACTGTGCTGCAAAAGCTGCCGCTGGCCCTGCAGGAAGCCCGCGCCGCCGCCCGCTACTTCGACGACCCCACCGCCAAGAGCGACGCGACGTATCTGGCCGAAAACCTGGAAAAGAAGATTGCGCAGGCTGCCAAAGCGAAGAAGAAGCAGGTGAACAAGAAGAAATAACGCATTAGTTATCAGCCTTCCATCACGCGGTTCTGGCGCGCAATGGACTCCAGGTGCACGGCGGCCAGGTACTGCTCCACAAACTCGTGGGTGAGGCCCAGCGTGGCGCCCTGGCGCTGGGCTCGCTCCAGCACCTCGTTCCAGCGGCTGGTCTGCAGAATGGTGATGTCGTTTTCCTTTTTGTAGAGGCCGATTTTCTCGGCCACGGCCATACGGCGGCCCAGCAGCTGCATGATTTCGGCGTCGAGCTGGTTGATTTGCTCGCGCAGGCTGGCCAGGGCCGTCAGGAACTCGCGCTGGTCGGTGGTTTCGTGGCGCCACACCAGCGCCTCAATCAGGTCGCGCAGCACCTCGGGCGTGATTTGCTGCTTGGCGTCGCTCCAGGCGTTGTCGGGGTCGATGTGGCTTTCAATCATGTTGCCCTCGAAGCCCAGGTTGAGGGCCTGCTGGGCCACGTTGAACAGCGTGTCGCGGCGGCCGCAGATGTGGCTGGGGTCGCAGAGCAGCGGCATTTCGGGGTGGCGGCGCTTCATCTCGATGGGCAGGTGCCACATGGGCGCGTTGCGGAAGTCGGTGTTGCCGTAGCTGCTGAAGCCCCGGTGAATCAGCCCCACCTGCTCCAGGCCCGCCTTCTGCAGGCGCTCCACCGCGCCCACCCACAGCTCCAGCTCCGGGTGAATGGGGTTCTTGACCAGCACCGGCACCTGCACGCCGCGCAGCACGTTGGCAATTTCCTGCACCGAAAACGGGTTGCCGGTGGTGCGCGCGCCCACCCACAGAATGTCCACCCCGAAGGTCAGGCAGTCCTCCACGTGCTTGGCGGTGGCCACTTCCACGGCCACTGGCAGGCCGGTCAGCTCACTGGCTTTCTTCAGCCAGGGCAAACCCTTGGTGCCCACGCCCTCGAAGCCGCCAGGCTTGGTGCGAGGCTTCCAGATGCCGGCGCGCAAGGCCTGCACCTTGCCGGTAGCAGCCAGGCGCTGGCAGGTTTCGAGCACTTGTTCCTCAGTTTCGGCCGAACACGGCCCGGAAATGAGGTACGGCTTATCGTCAGGCTGGCGGTTGAACAGGGTTGATTTCATGGGGTTTTGGTGGAATGATGGAGTAGTGGTTTGGAGTGGTGGGGTTGAATAGAACGTCATGCTGAGCGAAGCCGGAGGCGTAGTCGAAGCATCTCTACCGCTCCGTTGCAATGCTACCCAGACGAAGCGGTAGAGATGCTTCGGCTCCGTTGCACTTCGCTCAGCATGACGTTCTTTTCACCCCTGCTACCCCAGCTCACGGCAGAATCTTGCGGATGTGGTTGGCTTGCCGGATACTGTCGGTCAGGCCGTTGTAGTCTTCGTTGGCCAGCAACTCGCGTAGGTGCTGCAGCTGGTGCAGGTGCTCGTCGAGCACATCGAGCACGTTGAGGCGGTTTTGGCGGAAGATGGGCACCCAGGTGGCCGGCGCGCTCTTGGCCAGCCGCACCGTCGACTCGAAGCCGCCGCTGGCCAGGTCGAAGATGCGCTGCTCTTCCTTCTCCTTTTCCAACACCGTGAGGGCCAGCGCAAACGACGTGATGTGCGAAATGTGCGATACGTAGGCCGTGTGCAGGTCGTGCTCGGCGCCGCCCAGGTAGAGCAGCCGCATGAGCAGCGCCTGAAACAGCTGCTCCACCACCCGCACGGCGTCCGGGTCGCTGTGGGCTGTGTCGCAGAGCACCACCGTCTTGCCCTCAAACAGCCCCGAAACAGCTGCTTCCGGCCCCGAGTGCTCGGTGCCCGCCATGGGGTGCGCCGCCACGAAGCGGCCCCGACGCGGGTGCCTGGCCACAGCCGCCAGCAGCGCCTGCTTGGTCGAGCCCACGTCGATGACCACTTGGTGCGGCTCCGTTACATCGAGCACCAGCGGCAGCACCGTCACCAGCGCATCCATGGGCACGGCCACCACTATCAGGTCGGCGCGGCGCACGGCAGCGGCCAGGTCGGTTTCGATTTCGGCTACCAGCCCCAGCTCCAGGGCCCGGCGGGCGTGGGCAGGGCTGTTTTCCACCCCAATAAGGTGCCGGGCCAGCCCATGCTGGCGCAGGCTGAGCGCCAGCGAGCCGCCGATAAGCCCCAGGCCGATGATGGTGATAGTCATGGTGTTGATTGGCTGGTTGGTTGATGTGAGAACGTCATGCTGAGCTTGCCGAAGCATCTCTCCCGCTTCGTTACAAGGCTAACCCAACGAAGCGGGAGAGATGCTTCGAAAGGCTCAGTATGACAGTTAGCCTCTACCGAGATGCTTCGGCTACGCCTCTGCATGACGTTTTGGTGATGCGTTTTTCCACTCCCGCACCCGCGCCAGCGCCTCGCGCAGCACGCTTTCCGGCTGGCAGAGGCTGGCCCGGATGTAGCCGCCGCCGTTGCTGCCGAAGATGCCGCCCGGCGTCAGGAACACGCGGGCGCCGGCCAGCACGGCGTCGCTGAGGGCGTAGCCATCGGCAAAGCCGGCGGGCACGGCTGCCCAGATGAACAGCCCCACCTGCCCGGGCGCGGGCGCGCAGCCCACGGCCTGCAGCAGCTCCACTACCAGCTCCCGGCGGGCCCGGTAAGTGGCATTGAGTTCTTCAAACCATTCCGCCCCCAGCGCCAGCGCCGCTACGGCCGCCTGCTGCACCGGCAGAAACATGCCCGAGTCCATGTTGCTTTTGAAGCGGAGCACGTCAGTCAGCACGTCGGCGCGGCCGGCAAGCAGGCCCACGCGCCAGCCGGCCATGTTGTGGCTCTTGCTGAGCGAGTTCAGCTCCACAGCCACCTCCAGAGCGCCCGGCACCGCCAGCAAACTCAGGGGCGGCGTTTCGTTGAGAATGAAGCCGTACGGATTGTCGTGCACCAGCAGGATGCGGTGGTGGCGCGCAAACGCCACGAGGCGCGTCAGAAAGGGCAGGTCGGCGGCGGTGCCGGTGGGCATGTGCGGGTAGTTGACCAGCATCAGCTTCACCCGGGAGAGGTCGGTGGCGGCCAGCGCATCGAGGTCGGGCAGCCAGCCGGCGGCTTCGGTGAGGTTGTACTCCCGGATTTCGGCCCCGCAGATTTCGGCCACGGCGCGGTAGGTAGGGTAGCCGGGATTGGGGATGAGCACCGCGTCGCCGACTTCCAGAAACGTCATGGCCAGGTGCATCAGCCCTTCCTTCGAGCCCAGCAGCGGCAGCACTTGCGTGGCGGCCTCCAGCGCCACGCCGTAGTGGCGCTGGTAGAAATCGGCCATGGCCTGGCGCAACGCGGGCGTACCCTGGTAGCCCTGGTAGCCGTGGGCCGTGGGCTGGGCGGCCGTGGTGGCCAGCGCCGCCAGCACGCTGGGGTGCGGCGGCAAATCGGGGCTGCCGATGCCGAGGTTGATGATGTTGGCGCCGGCCGCGTTGAGGGCCGCCAGCTCGCGCAGCTTGCGGGAGAAGTAGTATTCGCCGGTGTGCGCCAGGCGGCTGGCTACGGGGATTTGCAGGGTGTTTTCTGTCATTGCGAGGGTTGGCGGTCAATTCCCCTCCTTGGAAAGGAGGGGACGTTGCGCGTTAGCACAACTGGGCTGGTTTATTTGTTGAACGACTCGCGGCCGGGCCGCTGGTTACATCAGGCAGTCAAGCTCGTGCGGGTGTCGTGCAACGAGTCAACCACCTCCGTTTCAGCCTTTGGCTGAAACATCCCCTCCTTGGAAAGGAGGGGAACGGCATCCTCCTCTTCCCAGCTGCCGCGGCGGTAGGCACCCAGCACCCGCAGCTCCTCGGTCACCAACGCCAGGTCGGCGAGCAGGGCCACCAGCTGGGCCATTTCCCCGAACTCGATATCGGCGTGAAAACCATAGTGCCAGGGCTGGCCGGGCCGGGGGCACGACTGCAGCTTACTCAGGTTGAGGCCGTGCGCCGCCACCCGCACTAGCACGTTGGCCAGGCTACCAGGCTCATGCGCGACGCAGAAGTACAGCGAAGCCTTATCGGCGTGGGGGTCGGTGAGGGCAGTATCGGCGCGTTCCAGCACCAGAAACCGGGTGTAGTTGTGCGGGTCGTCGTGGATGGCGGGGGCCAGGATGTGCAGCCCGAACAGCTCGGCGGCCTGGGTGCCGGCCACCACGGCCGCGCCCGGCGTGCCGGTTTCGGCCAGCCACTGGGCGCTGCGGCCGGTGTCGTCGGTTTCCACCAGCTTCCAGTCGGGGTGGCTGTCGAGGAAGGTGCCGCACTGGCGCAGGGCCATGGGGTGCGAGTGCACGGTGCGCACGTCGGCCAGCGTGGTGCCGGGCCGCGCCAGCAGGTGCTGATGGATGGGCAGGTACACTTCGCCGGTGACCTGCACGGCGTGGCGCTCGAGCAGCAGGTAGTTAGGCAGGATGCTGCCGGCCAGCGAGTTTTCCATGGCCATGAGCCCGGCTTCGGCGGTGCCCTGCACCACGTGCGCCACCACTTCGGCAAACGTAGCGCAGGCCCGCAGCGCCGGCTCCGGCCCGAAATACCGGCGGGCGGCTACTTCGTGGAAACTTCCCTGAAAACCCTGAATGGAAACGTGCATGAGAGAGTAGCGGAGTAACTGAGCAACTGAGTAAGGGCAATAAAAAAGGGCCTCCGTGTACGGGGCCCTGCGGTTGGTAGTAAGCTGGTTTTCAGCTCAGGCAACACGGGGCCGGTTTCTTCCAGTAGAAGAAATAGGCGTAGGTAAAAAAGTAGCGCAGGGTGTTCATGGGCAGATGCAGGCGTAAAAAAAGCGCCTCCCGGGGTCGGGAGGCGCTGAAGATTTTCAAGTGGAAAAGCTACACGGCGGCTACCCGACTACGCGGTGGCGTAGTAGAAGCAGTAGCTAAAATAGAAGCGGGCCGTGGGCTGCAGCATGAGAATGAGGTGCTTGACGGCGGCAAGGTGGCACCCATAGCCCGGACTTCCAAATTTTTCGGCCGGAAAAGTGCGCCCCTGCCACAGCCACTAAGGCGAGCCAGCACCTGTAACGCGAAGTTCCACTTCGCGGAACGCTAGGCCTAGTAGGACAAGCTAGCCGCAAAATTGCAACGTCTCGCGAAGTAAAACTTCGCGTTACAAATCAGCTACTTATCTTTCCACCGCCACTTCGCTGCTCAGGGCGGCGGCCTGCTGTACCAGCTCCCGGAACTCGGCCCGGGTGCCGTCGGGGTCGGGGGCGGAGCGGGCCAGGGCGGCGGTGCTTTCCCAGCTGGCCGTGCCGCGGTGCTGCGACTGGCGCAGCAGCAGCCCAAACTGTGCTACCGCCGCCGCAAACCGCAGATTCTCGGAAGCCTGGGCTATCGGCTCGTCGAAGCGTGAGCCACGCACGGGCAACGTGAGCAGGCGGCTGGCGCTGCCCTGCGGCTCCTGGTAGCGCAACTTCACGGTCAGCAGCTCGGTGCTTTCGGCGAAGCGGGCGGGGGCCATGGTCTGGTATTTCAGGGGGTCGGTGGAGGAGGTGGCGGCGGCCGGGGCGCCGGTGGGCACTATTTCGTAGAGGGCCGTCACCTGCTGGCCGGCGCCCAGCTCGCCGGCGTCTTTGCGGTCGTCGTTGAAGTCCTGGGTGGCCAGCAGGCGGTTTTCGTAGCCCAGCAGGCGGTATTGTTGCACCCGGGCCGGGTTGAATTCCACCTGCACTTTCACGTCCTTGGCCAGCGTAAACAGCGTGCCGCCAAACTGCGCCACCAGCACCCGCCGGGCCTCGCCAAGGTTGTCGAGGTAGGCGTAGTTGCCGTTGCCTTTGTCGGCCAGCAGCTCCATGCGGCTGTCCTGCAGGTTGCCGCTCCCGAAGCCCAGCACCGACAAAAACACGCCCGATTCGCGCTCTTGCGTCACCAGTCGCTCCATATCGGCGTCGCTCTGCTCACCCACGTTGAAGTCGCCGTCGGTAGCCAGAATGATGCGGTTGTTGCCGCCAACGCGGAAGTGCTGGCGCGCTACCTGGTAGGCCAGGCGCAGGCCCTCGCCGCCGGCCGTGGAGCCGCCCGCTTCCAGCTCGTCCAGCGCCTCCAGAATGGTGTCGGCTTCGGTGCCGGGCGTGGGGGGCAGCACGAGGCCCGCGGCCCCGGCATACACCACAATCGACACATAGTCCTGGGGCCGCAGGGCCTTCTGCACCAGCTCCCGCAGGCTTTCTTTGAGCAGCGGCAGCTTATCGGGGTCGGCCATGGAGCCCGATACATCCAGCAGAAACACCAAGTTGGCGGGCGGCAGATTTTCAGTAGCCACCTGTCGGCCCTGCACGCCCACCAGCACCAGTTGGTGCGCGGGGTTCCAGGGGCAGGTGGCCACCTCGGCATTCAGCGAGGCCGGGCCCGTGGTAGGCTGTGGGTAGGAGTAGGGGAAGTAGTTGATGAGCTCCTCCAGCCGCACGGCATCGGGCGGGGGCAGCTGCCGGTCCTGGGTCAGGAAGCGGCGCACGTTGCTGTAGGAGGCGCGGTCTACGTCTATGGCGAAGGTGCTGAGCGGGTTCCGGCGCGCCTCCAGAAACGGGTTTTCGTGGACGACGGCGTAGTTTTCGCGGCTCTGCGGGGCCGTATCAGCGGCGTTGGTTGCGACGTCGGGAGTAGCTGTTGAAGCGGGTTCGGCGGCAGCTTCCACGGCGTCGGTGGTCACCAGTTGCTCGGTGGAATATTGGTGGCAGGCGGGCAATAGCCAGGCGCCAGCCAGCAGCCCGCAAAGGGGCCAGAGGCGGTTCAGTTTCATCAGAAGGAAGGCTTGGAGGATGAAAAAGCCTCACCCGGCAACAATTGCCGGCTATCCGCCCCGCCGCAACTCGCGACCTTGCGTGGGGCGGCTCTGCGGCCCGTTTCCCTTCGCGACGGAAACCAGCGGCTGCAGAACCAGCGGGGCCCACTGCTTGCAGTCGGGCCTCGGGTGAGGAAGTATACAAGCGGCGCCGCCTGTGGTGGTTTATGCAATTGGGCGGGCCAATGTAACCCGCCAAGGGCCAACATAATTGTGGCGTAGCGCCCTCACGCCCTGGCCCTGCCCGCCGCAAGAAGCCAAAGACGGGTCAGGCGAATTTTCAAAAACTGGCACGGTTTTGTAAAAGCCCCCATCAACAGCCCGCCTTTTAGCCCGCGCAGTGCGGCGGCCGGCACCTCACTTCAACCGTCCTCTTCGTTATGAAAGCTTCTTCTTTCTTTGGCCGCCTGGCCGCCGCTACGCTTCTCTTCTCCGCCGTGGGCACCGCCGCCCAGGCTCAGGTGCAAACCCACCGCGTGCCGGCCTATACCGGTAAGGCCCAGGCCCGTTCGGTATCGGCGGTGCGCCGGCCGACGGCCAGCACGGGCGGCGCCCAGATCGGCATTCGGGCCGGCGTGAACGTGTCGGACTGGTCGGGCGATGCCGTGCAGAGCGTGATGGACCTGGCCGGCTACACCAACGGCGGCGTGACCAAGGAAATGAAAACCGGCTTCCACGCCGGCCTCTACGCCACGCTGCCCGTTGCGCCCGGCTTCTCCATCGAGCCCGGCGTGCTGTACTCCGAGAAGGGCGCCCGCCTGGTGGGCACGCTTCCCTTCGAGCAGCTGGACTTCCTGAATGCCCGCGTGACGGCCACCTCGCGCATGGCCTACCTCGATGTGCCGGTGCTGGCCAAAATCAACGTGACGCCCGGCTTCTACATCTTCGCCGGCCCGCAGGCTTCGTTCCTGCTCAGCAACAAGGTGCGCGTGGAAGCCGGCGCGCTGGGCTTCGATGCCTTCCAGCAGGACTTCGACATCAAAGACCAGTTCCGCCCAGTTGATTTCAGCGTGACCGGCGGCTTGGGCTACCAGCACAGCAGCGGCATCGGCGTAAGCGCCGGCTACGACTACGGCCTGTCGTCGCTCGACAAAAACAACCGCTTCGACGCTCAGAACCGCGTCATCAAAGCCTCGGTGAACTACTCGTTCTAAGCCGGCTGTGGCACGGACTGCAGTCCGTAGCCCCAACATCTGGTCTAGTACCAGCCGGCTGCGGCACGGACTTCAGTCTGTAGCCCAACCAGCTGGCCCGGTACCGGCGGGCTGCGGACTGAAGTCTGCGCCACAGTCGACCAACAAAAAGACCCTGCCGGTTAGCCGGCAGGGTCTTTTGGCATTAAACGGCACCGGCCGAAGCCGCTGCCAGGCCAGAGGTCAGGCCGGGTTCTGGCAAGTAGCGTAGCGCCGGCCGGCTGCAACCAGCCGGAGCCCCTTACCGGAAGGGTGAGTGAAGCGCCCGACCTGACCCAATTTCTTTGTTAACCAGTCACTTGCCTATCTGCAGGATACCTAAAGAGGCCTGCCGCGTTGCATACGTGGCGCGAACTGCAGCGCCGGCGCATCCGCCAAACGCCCAAATCTGTTCTTCTGATGCGCCAGTGGGCCGGATTTCACACGTGGCCCCCGAAAAAATTTGCGACGCGCGGCGCAGTCCGCTGTGCCGCCCGCCGTATGTTCTTGGCAGTTCGGGCCGGTGGCGTACCTTTGGAAGTATGGAAACGCAAGCCCCCGCCCTCGTGCAAGACACCGCCATTTTCGACCTGATTGAGCGCGAGAAAGAGCGCCAGACCCACGGCATTGAGCTCATTGCCTCCGAAAACTACGTTTCGGAGCAGGTGATGCGGGCCCAGGGCTCTATTCTGACCAACAAATACGCCGAGGGCCTGCCCGGCAAGCGCTACTATGGTGGCTGCGAAATCGTGGACCAGATCGAGCAGCTGGCCATCGACCGCGCCAAGCAGCTGTTTGGCGTGGAGTGGGTGAACGTGCAGCCGCACTCCGGCGCCCAGGCCAACGCCGCCGTGATGCTGGCCATCCTCAACCCCGGCGACAAAATTCTGGGCTTCGACCTCAGCCACGGCGGCCACCTCACCCACGGCTCGCCCGTCAACTTCTCGGGCAAGCTCTACCAGCCGTCGTTTTATGGCGTGGAGAAAGAAACCGGCCTCATCGACTGGGAGAAAGTAAAGGAAACCGCCCGCCGCGAGCAGCCCAAGCTCATCATCTGCGGCGCCTCGGCCTACTCCCGCGACTGGAACTACCAGGCCCTGCGCGAAGCCGCCGACGAAGTAGGCGCACTGCTGCTGGCCGATATTTCGCACCCTTCGGGCCTGATTGCCAAAGGCTTGCTGAACAACCCGTTTGATTATTGCCACATCGTCACGACGACCACGCACAAGACCCTGCGCGGCCCGCGCGGTGGCCTCATCATGCTGGGCAAGGACTTTGAGAACCCCTTCGGCCTGAAAACACCGAAAGGCGAGCTGCGCATGATGAGCAGCCTGCTGGACTCGGGCGTGTTCCCCGGTACGCAGGGCGGGCCGCTGGAGCACGTTATTGGGGCGAAGGCCGTGGCCTTCGGCGAATGCCTCTCCGACGCTTACACCGACTACACCCACCAGGTAATCCGCAACGCCCAGGCGTTGGCAAGCGGCTTCGTGGAGCGCGGCTACCAGATCATCTCGGGCGGCACAGACAACCACCTGATGCTCATCGACCTGCGCAGCAAAGGCCTGACGGGCAAGCTGGCCGAAAACACCCTCGTGAAGGCCGACATCACCATCAACAAAAACATGGTGCCCTTCGACGATAAGTCGCCCTTCGTGACCAGCGGCATGCGCATTGGCTCGGCCGCCGTCACCACCCGCGGCCTCAAGGAACCCGATATGGCCCGCATCGTAGACCTCATCGACCAGGCCCTGCTCAACCACGACGACGACGCATATCTGCTGCGTGTGCGTAGCCAGGTAAACGAGTGGATGCAGCAGTTTCCGCTGTTTGCCTAGCGGTGCCGTAGTGAGGTGGTGAACCGCTAAGCATCACTACCGAAGCCGGGCCCGTACATCCTGTCGGCCGGGTTTCTCGTTTGTGTCTTGCCGTTTCGTCTGCCGTCGCCGCCCTCACCCGTTCACCACCTCACTATTTCGCTGTCTGCTTTGAATACAGAACAACCCGTCCTGGGCCAGCCCCAGGAAATGTCTTTCATCGACCATCTGGAGGCCTTGCGGTGGCACATCATCCGCGCGGCCATTTCGATTGTCGTGTTTGCCAGCATTGCCTTCTTCTCCAAGGAATTCCTGTTTCACGATTTGATTCTGGGCCCGTCGCGGGCCGATTTCTGGACCTACAAGGCCTTCTGCCGCTTCGGCGCGTGGGTGGGCGCCCCGGACCTGTGCATCGACCAGATCGGGTTTGTGATTCAGAACCGCGAGATGAGCGGGCAGCTGACCATGCACATCAGCACCTCGTTGGTGGTGGGGCTGGTGCTGGCGTTTCCGTACACGTTCTGGGAAATCTGGCGCTTCATCAAGCCCGGCCTGTACCCGCACGAGCGGGCTAATTCGCGCGGGGCGGTGTTCTTCGTGTCGCTGCTGTTTATCGTGGGCTTGCTGTTCGGCTACTACATTGCCGCGCCCCTGAGCATCCAGTTTCTGGCTTCCTACCAGATCGACTCAACCATCGAAAACCAGATCGACATGCAGAGCTACATCAGTACGCTCACCACTATGTCGGTGTCGTGCGCCGGGGTGTTTGAGCTGCCGATGATTGTGTTCTTCCTGGCCAAAGCCGGCATCGTGACGCCCGAAATCATGCGCCTCTACCGCAAGCACGCCATTGTGGTCATCCTCATTGTGGCGGCCATCATCACGCCGCCCGATATTTCGGCCCAGATCATCGTCACGATTCCCATCGTGCTGCTCTACGAGCTGAGCATTCACATTGCCCACATCGTGAGCCGCAACCGCACCAAGATGCTGAACGAGCGGCTCGCGGAGAACAACGGCATAGCGTAACTCCGAAATCCAGCACTGCACAATGGCCGGCAAAAAATGATGTTCTGAACCTCCAGACCCATTTTTTGCCGGCCATTTTCCGTCTTCACCCTCTTCCCTTTCTTTCCATGTCCGACCAGACTCCCATTGCCCTCGGCTCCGACCACGCCGGCTTCGCCTACAAACAGATGCTGGCCGACTGGCTGCGCGACAACGGCTACGCGGTGCGCGACTTCGGCACCCACTCCGCCGACTCCGTCGACTACCCCGACTTTGTGCACCCACTGGCTACGGCCATTACGGGCGGCGAGCTGGAGCGCGGTATTCTGGTGTGCGGCTCGGCCAACGGCGTGTGCATCACGGCCAACAAGCACCGCGGCATCCGGGCGGCCATTGCCTGGGAGCCGGAGCTGGCCGAGCTGGCCCGCCAGCACAACGACGCCAACATCATCTGCGTGCCGGCCCGCTTCGTGAGCGAGGAGCAGGCCCGCGCCATCGTCAGCCAGTTCCTCAACACCGCCTTCGAAGGCGGCCGCCACCAGAACCGGGTGAATAAGATTGATTGCTGATTGCATGGTTGAATGGCTTGATTGTTAAATGGTTGGCCGTTCGACTAGCCCCAGCGGGGCGGCATATTGGTAGTCGATTCAAATAGAATTGGAACCTGAAAGCCCCAGCGGGGCGACACCTTAACCAAGCGGTTAGGTGTCGCCCGCTGGGGCTTTGTTGTTTTCTTATCTAACGTTTTGCTACCGATATGCCGCCCCGCTGGGGCTAGCCGAACGACCAACCATTTAACAATCAAGCCATTCAACCATTTATTTCAACCTATACACGCGCTGGGTGGCGGTGGGCTGGTAGCGGCCGAACACGGCGGGTATCTTGTATTGCAGCTCCGCCAGGCGGTTGGTTTGGTCGATGAGGACGGTGGGTGGGGCGGGCGCCAGGTTGCGCGCGAGCCGGTAGACGGCCGCGTACTGGCTGAGGTGGCCGAAATCGACCTGGGCGAGGCGCCAGTCGAGGTAGGGCGAGGCGGGCTGGTTGTTGATGTAAGGGCGCAGGTCGGGCCCCAGCACCAGCAGGCGCTGCCCGCTCAGCTGCGCGTAGGCCGGGTGCAGCTGCATGGCGTACGTGCTTTCCGACGGGAAGCGCAACGCCACATCGAGGCCGGCCAGCGTGCGGTAGCGCACGGCCACCACGCCACCCAGCACCGCCAGAAACAGCACGTCCACGACCCAGGCGCGGGGCGCCTTCTGCCACAGAAACAGGCTGAAATACGTGACAGGCGGCAGCACCAGCACCAGCGTGCCCGGCGCGGTGCCGCGCCCGGCCGCCACCATCAGCACGGCCACCAGCAGCCACACCAGCATCAGCTGCTGAAACTTTATCTGAAACACCAGCCCCAGCGACGTGGTGAACGAGCGCGCCAGCGCCAGCAGCAGCACCGCGCCCGGCAGCACCAGCAGCTTCCACTGCAGCGCCAGCGGCAGGCCGTCGGCGCCCAGCACCAGGCCGCTCAGCGTGGGCGTCAGGTGGTACTGCCGAAACTCGGGCAGGGCATCGTTGTAGAGCAGAAAGGTGGCCACCACCGCGTACGGAAACCCAAAGCCGCAGAGCAGCAGCAGAAAGCTTCGGAACGAGTTGGCCGCGAAGATGATAACGGCAAACAGCCCCACCAGCAGAAACAGCGCCAGCGGCAGGTAGCACAGCGCCGCCACCCCAATCAGAAAACCCGCCCGAAACAGGCGGCGGTTGTCGTAGCCCTCCCGCGAAGTAGGTAGCAACGCACTCAGGGCCAGCACAACAAACGTCTGGCCCAGCAGCAGCGGCGACAGCACGTCGAGGTCGGTCGTGACGCTGGCCAGCACCATGTACACCAGCGCCGCCACGTAGCCGCGCTCCGGGTGCACATCGGCCCGGTTGAGCACGAAGCTCAGGCGCAACGCCTGGGTCAGGAGCAGGGCCAGGGCCAGAATCCGGTACAGCCAGAGCGGGCGCGAGGCCACCACGTCGAGGAGGCCGAACAGAGCCGCCGCCAGCGGGGCCGTGGCATCGTACAGGTCGCGGTAGGGCAGGGCGCCGTCGTGCAGCCGCTCGCCCACCAGCAGGGCCCGCAGCTCTACGGCCGAGAGCGGAATGCCCCACCAGAGCAGCGGCAGCCGCACGGCCAGCACCAGCAGCAGCAGCGCCAGCAAACGGGAAGGCAACGGGCTTTTAAAGAAGTGAAGCAAGGGGGTGAAAGGTTACAGGTGATGAAGTGAATGGTGATGAAGTAATGAGGGGACAGGTGACGGGAGGCGGGAGACAGAAGGGAGTACAGGATTCAAATGTACTGTCATCCTCACCTACACCATCACTCACCTCATCCCCATTCACCCAATCACCATTCACCTCATCACTTCATCACCTGTTCCCTGCCCCTAACTCGCTATCTTTGCTTATTCATATGGAAAGCAAACGACAACAGAAAGTATCCAGCCTGCTCCAGCAGGAATTGGCCGCCGTATTTCAGCGCGACCTGCCGCACCTGTTTCCGGGCCTGGCGCCGGGCATCAGCACCGTGCGCGTTTCGCCCGACCTGGGCGTGGCCCGCGTGTACCTGAGCCAGCTGCTGGCCCGCGAGGGCAGCGGCGAAGCCACCCTGGAGCTGGTGCGCGAAAACCAGAAAATCGTGCGCCAGGCCCTGGCCAAGCGCATCCGCCAGCAGCTACGCATCGTGCCCGACCTGGTGTTCTTCCTCGACGACTCGGCTGCCTACGCCGCCAAAATGGACCAGGTGCTGGGGACGCTCAACATCCCGGCCCCCGAGCCCGAAACCGACGACCAGCCCGATACCGCCGCCCCCAAGCGCCCCAAGCTGTTCGCCGACGACGATGACGAGTAACTGAGCAATGGAGTAGCTGAGCAGGATGTTCTGATAATGAACGTCTTACTCAGCTACTCCATTACTCAGTTACTCGTCTTACTCAGTTACTCCGCTACTCAGTTACTCTCTCTTGCATTACGACCCGATTAAACGCTCCCTGGGCGAGGTATTCAACCGCACCCCGCTGCTGCGCCGCCTGTTCTATCATCTGCTGGATCTGTTGCTGCTGCGTACTTGGCACGTGCACCGCGAGCTGCGGGAGTGGGCCCGAGGCCGCACCGGCGAGGCCCTGAACATCCTCGACGCCGGCTCTGGCTACGGCCAGTATACCTACTGGCTGACCGGCCAAAGCAAGAAGTGGCAGGTGCTGGCCGTGGACGTGAAAGACGAGCAGGTGGCCGACTCCAACCGTTTCTTCCGCGAAATCGGCCGCCCCAACGCCCAGTTTGCCGTGCAGGACCTCGTGCTATACCAGGAGCCCAACACCTTCGATCTGGCCTTGTCGGTGGACGTGATGGAGCACATTCTGGAAGACGTGGAAGTGTTCCGCAACATCCACGCCTCCCTCAAAGACGGCGGCATGCTGCTCATTTCCACCCCCTCCGACCAGGGCGGCTCCGACGTGCACTCCGACGGCGAAACCAGCTTCATTGAGGAGCACGTGCGCGACGGCTACAACATCCACGAGATTCAGCAGAAGCTGCGCACCGCCGGCTTCGAGCGGATTGAGGCCCGCTACAGCTACGGCGAGCCGGGCCAGATTTCGTGGCGCCTGAGCATGAAATACCCCATTCTGATGCTGGGCCAGTCCAAGCTGTTTTTCCTGCTGCTGCCGTTCTATTACATCGTCACGTTCCCGTTCTGCCTGCTGCTGAACTGGCTGGACGCCCGCACCCTGCACGACTCCGGCACCGGCCTGATTGTGAAAGCCTGGAAGTAGGGCTATTTTCGCTGCCACCTTTTTAGCCCCGGCGGCGTATCTTGCCCCATTGCTTACCCAGTAACCCCAACAAACAGCAGCGGGCCGGGAAAATTATCCGACCGCCCTCCGGGCCCGCGCTGCCGTTTCACCTCCCACGCCCCGCATGGACGTTCCGTTGCTCATTGCCCGGCGTTACTTTTTCTCGAAGAAGAAGCGCAACATCATCAGCATCATTTCCAACATCTCCATGATTGGCGTGGCGGTGGGTACAATGGCGCTGATTATCGTGCTGTCAGTGTTCAACGGCCTCGAAGACCTGGTGCGCACGCTCTACGGCAAGTCGGACCCCGACCTGCTGGTGACGGCCGTGCAGGGCAAGTCGTTTACCGTGTCGGAGCCCATGCTGGAAGGCATGCGCCGCATCCGGGGCGTGGGGCTGCTTACGGAGGTGATTGAGGACAACGCCCTGCTGCAGTACCACGACCGCCAGATGGTGGTGAAGATGAAGGGTGTGTCGGAAAACTACTACACCCAAAGCCGCATCGACTCCTCGATTGTGGAAGGCGACCACCGCCTGCGCCGCAACGGCGAGCCCTACGCCCTGCTGGGCGCCGGCGTGCAGCACGAGCTCAGCATTGCCCTCAACAACCGCTTTGCCCCGCTGCACCTGCTCTACCCGCGCAACACGGGCAAGAAAACGCTTTCCATGAACCCCGAAAGCGCCTTCACCGAAAAGAGCATCACGGCGGGCGGCGTGTTCCTGATTGAGCAGCACATCGACGACAGCTACGTGTTCGTGCCGCTGGAATTTGCCGAGGAGCTGCTGCATTACGGCCCGCGCCGCACCGCCCTGGAGGTCAACGTGGGCGACGAGCACGACATTCAGAAGGTCAAGGAGCTTATCAAGAAAAACCTCGGCCCCAAGTTCAAAGTCCTCGACTCCGACGAGCAGCACGTGAGCCTGCTCAAGGCCATCAAGGTGGAGAAGATGTTCGTGTTTATCACCTTCGCCTTCATTCTGTTGATTGCCTCGCTCAACATCTTCTTCTCCCTGTCGATGCTCGTCATCGACAAGCGCAAGGACGTGGCGATTCTGCTGGCCATGGGCGCCACGCCGCGCCATATTCGGCGCATTTTCCTGCTTGAGGGCGCCATCGTGGCCCTGGTGGGCGCCGTGACGGGCCTGTTCCTGGGCGTCACTATCTGCTGGATTCAGCAGACGTTCCACGTCGTGAGCATGGGCATGGCCACCAGCGTGGTCGACTCGTACCCGGTTAAAATGCAGTTTTCAGACATTGTGCTCACCGGTCTGGCCATTGTGATTATCACAATAGCCGTTTCCATCCGGCCGGCGCTGAATGCCGCGCGCCTCGACGTGCGCGAAAACCTGTAACCTTCTGCCAGCCGCGCAGGTAATTCATCTACCCGGAAGGATGTTCGGGGATATGAAACTAACCCGTTCGTCTTGATGATATAATTATTTGTAGATTTATTTTACTTTTTGGCAAATAATATAGTATTTAGCATTTGTCCTTACATTCAACGCTGCATTTTGGCTGCCGTTTATCCTCATGAAGGTTTCTACTGCTCTACCTTTTCAAATTGTTTACTCGCTGCTTGAGCACGAATATTTAGGCTATTTATTTGAAAGCTACGTTGTTCAGCGCAACGCCAAAGGGCAGCTGACTCTGCAGCACCAGACGGTTTCGGCCAAGAATGCGCCCGAGTTTGCCGATGGCCTGGACGCAACCGACTTCGAACTGGTGGCCCTCACCGACCAGATCCAGCAGGACGCCGTCATCAAGGAGTTCTGGCCCAAGAAAACCACGCCCGCCGACTTTTTCCTGAAGGTGTACGACCCGGAGAAAGGCGACAAAGCCCTGCAGGACGTGATTTGCCAGCACGTGCAGGCGCGCATGGGCCAGATTCTGGAGCGCCTGCCCGGCAAGTGCGTGTTCATCATGGGCAAGGACGGCGAGCCGACGTGGCGCGAAATCGGCCTGGCCCCGGAAGCGGCGTCGGTGCTGTTTCACTTCCGGCGCAACGAAGACAACACGCACTACTTCCCCACCATCCAGTACCAGAATCAGCGGCTCGATTTTCAGTACAAAAACGCCGTTATCGTGTCGGAGCAGCCGGCCTGGCTGCTGGTAGACGATGTGCTCTACCACTTCCGCAACGAGGTGGACGGCAAGAAAATCAAGCCCTTCCTCAACAAGAAGTTCATTGTGATTCCGCGGCAGGTGGAGGAAAGCTACTTCCTGCGCTTCGTGGCGCCACTCGTCGAGTCGTTCGATGTGCACGCCCGCGGCTTCGATATCCGGTCGGAGCGCTACGTGGCGCGGCCGCAGCTCACGTTTTCGGATGCTCCCACGGCTAAAGTGGTAGAGGAGGTGCGCCCCACGGCCCGCCGCGCCGCCACCGAAACCGGCGGCACCAGCGTGGCCACCGCCCTTTCCGACCATATCCACTTCGATCTGTCGTTTCGCTACGGCGACCATACCGTGCACAACAGCTACGACAAGCGGGTGTGCGTGAAGCTGGAAAAGCAGCAGGACAACTACATCTTCCACCGCCTCGTCCGCAACCTCGACCGGGAGCAGGAAATCATCCGGGAGCTGGCCGACCGCGCCCTGGAAGTGCGCAACGGCCGCGCCGTGCTGGAAAAGGCCACCGCCTTCCGCTGGCTGCACCACCACGCCGACGAGCTGGCCCGCCTGGGCTTCACGGTGCAGCAGGGCAGCACCTCCGGCAAAGACTACTTCATCGGGGCCGTGAGCGTGGAAGTGGGCATCACGGAAGCCAACGACTGGTTTGATGTGCGCGGCACCGTGCGCTTCGGCGAGTTTGAAATTCCGTTCATCAAGCTGCGCACCTACATTCTACAGCGCCGCCACGAGTTCCGGCTGCCCAACGGCCAGATTGCCATCATCCCGGAGGAGTGGTTTACGCAGTACCTTGAGCTGTTTGCCTTCGCCGAGGAACACGCCCAGAACCTGACGCTGCGCAAGCACCACCTGGCGCTGGTATCGGACCTGCAGAACGGCAACCTGGCCACCGTGGTCATCAGCCGCAAGCTGGAGAAGCTGCGCGGCTTTGAGGCCGTGGAAGACCAGCCCATGCCCGTGGGCTTCCAAGGCGAGCTGCGCCCCTACCAGAAGGCCGGCTACAACTGGCTGCACTTCGTGAAGGACTACCATTTCGGCGGCTGCCTCGCCGACGATATGGGGCTGGGCAAAGCCCAGCCGCTGCACGCCCGTATTCTGACGCCCACGGGCTGGAAGCAGATGGGCGACATGCAGCCCGGCGACACCCTCATCAACTCCCAAGGTGGCACCTCGCGCGTGACGGGCGTGTTTCCGCAGGGCGAAAAGGAGATTTTCCGGGTGACGTTTACCGACGGCTCCACGGCAGAATGCTGCGCCGAACACCTGTGGGCCGTGCAAAGCCCGGTGCAGAAGCACCGCGGCCAGGGCTACCAGGTGCGGGAGTTGGCCGACCTGCGCCACGACCTGCACGACCGGCACGGCAACACCAAGTGGTTTGTGCCCATGGTGAAGCCCGTAGAGCTGGCGCCCCGGCCCATAGTCCTCGACCCGTACCTGCTCGGGCTGCTGCTGGGCGACGGCTGTTTTCGCCGCAACAGCGTGGGGCTGACCACTGCCGACGCCGAAATTGTGAACTATGCTGCTGAGGCACTGCCTCCTGGCCTGCGCATGCAGCCCGTAACGCCCGGCGGCTACGATTACAACCTAGTGAAAGCCTCCGGCTGGACCAATGCCCTGATGCAGGAGGTAAAAGCCCTGGGGCTGAAAGACAGGAAATCAGCCGATAAATTCATTCCCGAAGCGTACCTGTTCAACGACGTAGCCACCCGCCTGGCGGTGCTCCAGGGGCTCATGGATTCCGACGGCTACGTGTCGGCCAGCGGCGACGTGTGCCAGTTCACTTCGGTTTCAGAGCAGCTGACGGCAGGCGTGACGTTTCTGGTGCAGTCGTTGGGCGGCACGGTGCGGCAGTCCAGCAAAGTGCCTACGTATTCGCACAACGGCGAGCAGCGCACGGGCCAGCGGGCCTACACGCTCACGCTCAGCCTGCTGCCGCACATCGTGCCGTTCCGGCTGGGCCGCAAGGCGGCGCTGTACCGGCCCAAAACCAAGTACCAGCCCTACCGCGGCATTCGGGCCGTGGAACTTGTAGGTATGATGCCCGCGCAGTGCATCTCCGTTGACGCCCCCGACCGGCTGTACGTGACGGATAATTTCATCCTGACTCACAACACCATTCAGACGCTGGCGCTGCTGCTGCACCGCAAGGAAAGCGGCGAAGCGGGCGGGGCGGCGTCGCTGCTGGCCATGCCTACTTCACTGGTATACAACTGGTTGAGTGAGGCCCAGAAGTTTACGCCGGCGCTGCGTCTGCTGGTGTACACGGGCACCTACCGCGACAAAAACGTAGACCAGTTTGCCGACTACGACGTGGTGCTCACCAGCTATGGCATCGTGCGCCTCGATGCCGAATTGCTCAAGACCTACAAGTTCGACTACGTGATTCTGGATGAGTCGCAGGCCATCAAAAACCCCGGCTCCACCACCTCGCACGCCGTGCGCGGGCTGCACTCGCGCCACCGCCTGATTCTGACCGGCACGCCGGTGGAAAACAGCACCATGGATTTGTGGTCGCAGATGTCGTTCATCAACCCGGGCCTGCTGGGCACCCAGACGTTTTTCCGCAAGGAATTCCTCAAGCCCATCGAGAAAGGCAAGGACGAGGGCCGCACGCGCAAGCTCCACGCCCTGATCAAGCCATTCATTCTGCGCCGCCACAAGGCGCAAGTAGCCAAGGAGCTGCCCGAGAAAATCGAGAACCTGAGCTACTGCCCCATGACCGAGGAGCAGCAGCACTGTTACGAGGAAACCAAGAGCTACTACCGCAACAAGATTCTGCAGAACATTGAGGAGCACGGCACGGCCAGCACCCAGTTTATGCTGCTGCAGGGCCTCACCAAGCTGCGCCAGATTGCCAACCACCCCCGCATGGCCGACGAGGAGTACGTGCACGAGTCGGGCAAGCTGCGCGAGATTGTGCGCATGATCAAGAGCGTGGTTTCGGAAGGCCACAAGGTTCTGGTGTTCAGCCAGTTTGTCAAGCACCTGGATATCGTGCGGGCCTCGCTCGATGAGCGCGACATCGAGTATGCTTACCTCGACGGCAACACCCGCGACCGGCACAAAGTGGTGACTCGCTTCCAGGAAACTGAAGAGCTGCGAGTGTTCCTCATCAGCCTGAAAGCCGGCGGCGTGGGCCTCAACCTGACGGCTGCCGACTACGTGTTCATCCTCGACCCGTGGTGGAACCCGGCCGTGGAGGCCCAGGCCGTAGACCGGGCCCACCGCATCGGGCAGCAGCGCACGGTGTTCACCTACAAGTTCATCACCCAGAACACGGTGGAAGAGAAGATCCTGGCGCTGCAGCACAAGAAAATCCAGCTGGTCACGGACCTGATTACCACCGACGAAGCCATTATCAAGAGCCTCACCAAAGAGGACATTGAGGAGTTGCTAGGGTAGGGACCTACTAAGCGGCCAGGGTATTATTTTCCGTAAAATAGGCCTTTCCTACTCGTGCCTATTATGGCTTCGGCTGTAAGCAAGCCGCTATGCCGGCAGCCGCATGATAAACTCGGTGTAGGCACCCTCCTGTGTCTGGCAAAGTAGCTGCCCGCCGTGCCCCTGCGTCACGATATCGTAGCTGATGGACAACCCAAGGCCCGACCCTTCGCCGGTGGGTTTGGTGGTGAAGAACGGCTGAAAGATTTTGTCCAGCACGTCTGCCGCAATGCCCGGTCCGTTGTCGCACACGCGTAGCTCCACCTGCCCGGAGCGGCACTGCGTCGTGACCTGTAGCAGCGGTTTGTAGCCAGGCTCCTGGGCTTGCTGGCGCTTGCGCAGGGCATACAGCGCATTGTTGAACAGATTCAGCAGCACCCGGCCAATATCCTGCGGCGCCACTCTGACCAGTTCCATATCGGGCGCAAAGTGAGTTTCGATAGTGATGTTGAACGTTCTGTCTTTGGCGCGCATGCCCTGGTAAGCCAGCCGCAGAAACTGGTCGGTGAGGGCATTGAGGTTGGTGGGCTGCCGCTCGCTGGCCGAGGTGCGCGCATGCAACAGCATACCCTGCACAATGCCGCCGGCCCGCTGCCCATGCTGCGTGATGCGCTGCAGGTTGTCTTCCAGATTCTGCAGCAGCTCGGCGGCCGGCGCCATAGTGGTGGCTGGCAGCTGGTGCAGCACTTCTTCCTTCAGTTCCTGCACCAACTCTACGCTTACCTCTGAGAAATTGAGCACGAAGTTGAGGGGGTTCTGAATCTCGTGCGCCACGCCCGCCGTCAGCTCGCCCAGCGAAGCCAGCTTCTCGCTCTGAATCAGCTGGCGCTGCGTGGCCTGCAGATGGTCCAGCGACTGTTGCAAGTCGGCGGTGCGCTGCTGCACCTGCTGCTCCAGCCGCTCGTTCTGCTGCTCCAGCAGCAGATGTTTCTCACGTTCCTGCTGCAGCCGGCGGCGCTGCTCCCGCACCAGAATACCGATAATGCCGCCTACCAGCAGCAGCAGCACCGGACCAATCAGTAGGAAGGGCAGCAACGCATCGGGCATAGCGAGAATCAGGAATAAACTCCCGGCAATATATTGTTTCTCAGCAATTTATACGACCGTCGCCGCCAGCGGCTATAGTGCAGCCAGTAGGGGAGGGCCTGCCTGGGGTTGATGCTCAGCGGAAAGAAGCTGAACATCCAAGCCAGCAGCCCCATGTGCACGGCGTACAGCAGGGCATCGGGGGCGCTGATCAGCGTGTCAAGACGAATGTTAGTGGCCTTGTCGTAACCTGCATTGTAGATGATATTGGAGGCTACGTAGGTTACCACTGAGTAGGAGGAATACACCAGCACGGCAATGCTGAAGAAGAACCCTGGCTGTTCATCGAGCAGCAGTTCATTTCGGCTGAGTTGCAGAATGTGTAAGAGTGACAGCGCGACAAGAATAACACTACCGCAAGCCTGCGAATAGCTATTTACGCTTACAAATAACTTATTGAGAAAAAATGCATCGGCTACTACCACTACTATAAATAATACAAGCACAAGTGAAATTTTATTCCTCACTTCTTTTGAATCTATCAAAACATAATACGCCTTAGCAAAAATCATTACAGTAACCACCGTTGAAATATGAAAAATATAGACATTATTTCTAAACACGCTTCTACTTATTACATCCATAATATAAAATATTGTTTTTACACACACATAATAATACACTAAGCAGCACGGACGTGGCAAGTGCCTGCGGCGCATATAACCCACTATAAATGGCAGCAATGGGGAAGCCTCCAGCACTCTATTTGTTAGGTGGAGCAATTGAACATCTACATTCATCTACAAATGATCAGCATTGTTTATTTACTCCGCTGGAAAGGGCTAGTGAAATCACAATTATCGGGGCACTTATCATAACTAACTATCACCCGTCCTATTTGCCCATTTCTGTTAATCAAGTCTTTGTTATTATCATCAACTCCTACGATAACTATTCCTATAGAATTAATCGTACCTGCGGCTTCGACATTATTAAATGTTCTATAGACTCTGATTCCTTTACATTTTACTCCAGCATTTTCGTAAAAATCAAATAGCTGTATTATCTCTGATTTATCAATATAATTAACCGTATTATCGCCAGCGTATTCATACTGATAATTTTTAGCTGCGTCACCCGCGTGTTT
The DNA here is from genome assembly GCF_000737515.1 of Hymenobacter sp. APR13. Taxonomy (NCBI): domain Bacteria; kingdom Pseudomonadati; phylum Bacteroidota; class Cytophagia; order Cytophagales; family Hymenobacteraceae; genus Hymenobacter; species Hymenobacter sp. APR13. The sequence continues at coordinate 1,974,045 of NZ_CP006587.1, read as the reverse complement.
ATCTGCGTCAATTGTAAGCCCGCCTGGATCCGGCTTCCTGTCATAAAATGCAGGGGATTTTTCGCCTATTCTGCAGCTACAAAGCACGATAGAGAAGCTTGCCGTAAACAGGCTTAAGCCGAGAATATGGGATAGGTTTTTCATGAAATAGGGCTTAAGTAGTGAGAACTAAGGTGGCAGCAAATCGTGGACTTCATAGGTTCATACTACAAAAAAATATTTGAAAAATCAAATTTCAACCAACATCGGTAGTCATTAATACAGGTTGGTTGCAACCAGCTTATGAAACTCGTATGACAAGATTGACAAACCCTGTGTCCCTTGCGTCGGTTCTATCCCCATGCACCTCTACCTCCGCACCCACGTAGCTGCCGCGCCCGCCCAGGTGTGGCAGGGCTTCACCCGCGACCTGTTTCTGGCCCTGGCGCCGCCGTTTCCGCCGTTCCGGCTGCTACGCTTCGATGGCTGCCACCGCGGCGACGAGGTGCACATTGAGTTGGGAGCCGGGCCCGCACGCTTCCTCTGGACCTCTTTTATCACCGACCACGGTACCACGCCCGACGGCACTTACTATTTTGTGGATGAAGGCCGCAAGCTGCCACCACCGTTGCGCTACTGGCAGCACCGCCACCTGATGCAGCCCGCGCCGGGGGGCGGCACTTACATTGTGGAAGACCTGGAATACACCAGTGGAAATGGTCTGCTGGACCGGCTGCTGTGGCCGGCCATGTGGGCGCAGTTTGCGTGGCGGCAGCCCATCTATCGGCGCTGGTTTGGCAAGCCCGCCAAGGTAGCTGCTGCACTGCCAGCGGGTTGAGGCAGCGCGCAGGCCGCCGCTCCCGTATACGGCCCGGGTTCCCGGCGCACCTCGCGCTGGAGCCTGCTTTCTCCTCTCTCCTATGCGCACCACTACTTCTGCCACCCCGGGCTGTTTGCGGCCGTTTTTTCGTTTGCTGAGCGCGCTGCTGGTGCTGGGCGCCACGGCCAGCTGCAGCAGCAGCCAGTCGGCCTTCCGGTTTCGGCCCGCGTCTTCCGAACGGGTGCCCGCGTCCGTAGCGGTTGTTTCCGCAGAGCCGGAAGCGGCGGTGCTGCCATCTGAAACGCCCGTTGCCGCGCAGGCCCCGAAGCCGCCAATGCGCGCGGCTGCTACCGCCCGGCTGCGGCGTTTGGCGCGGCCGGTAGCGGCATGGGCGCACGTGCCGGCCGCTTCGGCGGCCCAGGCAGCACCCAGGGCGCGCGCATCGGCGGCAACGGCCAGGGTCCGACGAGCATTTGCGCCGCAACGGCCCGCTGAGGTAGGGCTGGGCACGACAGTGCTGGGCGTGCTGGGCCTGATTGTGTTGCCGCTTTCCCTGCTGGGCCTGCTGATCTGGGGCGGGCCGGTGTGGCTGGTGCTGGCCGGGCTGTCGGCCCTGGCCGTGCTGATTGCCTACATCGACCCGTTCGGCTAACCGCTGGCGGTGGGTCCGGTGGGCCGGCTGGCGCAGGCCGGCGGCACGCTTCCCCGACGAAATCCGACGCGTCCGGCCAATCCGAAAAATTCGCGGTCTACCTTTGCAGTCCAATTCACTTCATTGCCCTATGACTGCTGCCATCGTCACCCTCAAACCCGGAAAAGACCAATCCCTGCGCCGCCGCCACCCGTGGGTGTTTTCGGGCGCTATTGGCCGCATGCAGGGCGAAGTGACCGAAGGCGAAGTAGTGACGGTGCAGGCCGCCAACGGTGAGGTGCTGGGCGTGGGCCACTACGCTCCCGGCTCCATTGCCGTGCGCATGCTCGATTTCGGCACCGAAGCCCAGCTGCCGGATGCTGCTTTCTGGGAAGCCCGCCTGCGCAACGCCTACCAGCTGCGCCAGGGCCTGGGCCTGACCGGATCCGGCAACACCAACGTGTACCGCCTCACCCACGCCGAAGGCGACGGCCTGCCCGGCCTCATCATTGATGTGTACGGCGACACGGCCGTGGTGCAGGCGCACAGTGCGGGCATGTACAAGGCCCGTCCGCTTATCGCCGAGGCTCTGCAGGCTGTAATTCCGGGTTTGCGCGCCATCTATGACAAGAGCGCCGAAACCGTACCGGCCAAAGCCGCACCGGGCGCCCAGAACGGCTACCTGTTTGGGAGCAGCAGCGGGCAGGAGCACGTGGTGCACGAAAACGGCCAGCCTTTCGCCGTGGACTGGGAAACCGGCCAGAAAACCGGCTTCTTCATCGACCAGCGCGACAACCGCAGTCTGCTGGCCCGCTACGCGCCCGGCCGCCGCGTGCTCAATACGTTCTGCTACACCGGCGGCTTCAGCTCCTACGCGCTGCAGGCCGGCGCCGAGCTGGTGCACTCCGTGGACAGCTCCAAGCGCGCCATCGAGCTGACGGAGCGCAACGCCGCCCTCACCGGCCTCGAAAGCAAGCACGCCGCCTACGCCGAAGACGTGTTCAGCTTCATGAAAAACAGCCAGGAAGAATACGACCTCATCGTACTCGATCCGCCGGCCTTTGCCAAGCACCTTTCAGCCCGCCACAACGCCCTGATGGGCTACAAGCGCCTGAACGCGGCCGGCATCCGGCAGATTGCGCCCGGGGGCCTGCTGTTCACGTTCAGCTGCTCACAGGTGGTGAGCCCCGAGCTGTTTGAGGGCGCCGTGCTGGCCGCCGCCATCGAGGCCGGCCGCCCGGCCCGCATCCTGCACCGCCTCACCCAGCCCGCCGACCATCCCGTAAGCCTGTTTCATCCCGAAGGCGCTTACCTGAAAGGTTTGGTGCTGGCCGTGGAATAACCCGGCCAGGAGCCAAACGCTCAATCCACCCGTTTTTCACGGCGGCCCGCACAAAGGCGGCTCCTTTTTGTTGTATTGCCCGTGAATCAACAAGAATCTTTGGTACCTAAACCTTCCGCCGCCATCATCGGGGCCGGCATTGGCGGCATTGCTACGGCCGTGCGGCTGGCCGTGGCCGGGCACCGTGTTACGGTATTTGAGGCGCAGGAAAGCTTCGGGGGCAAGATGCACCAGCTGGAGTTGCCCGGCGGCTACCGCTTCGACGGCGGCCCGTCGCTGTTTACGCTGCCCGAGCTGGTAGACGAGCTGTTTGCGCTGGCCGGTCGCAACCCCCAGGACTACTTCCGCTACCAGCGCCTCGACCCCATCACACAGTACTTCTTCGCCGACGGCACCCGCCTCACGGCCTGGGCCGACGAAAGGAAGTTTGCCGACGAAGTGCAGGCCAAGCTGGGCGTGCCGGCCGCTGAGGTGCTGGCGTTTCTGCGCCGCAGCGGCCAGGCCTACGATGGCACGGCGGGCACGTTTCTGCAGAAGTCGCTGCACAAAGCCGCCACCTACCTCAGCCCCGAAACGCTGAAGGCCGTGGGCGTGCTGCCGCAGCTGGGGCTGCTCAGCACCATGCACCAGCGCCACACCGCCGCCTTCCCCGACGACCCGCGCTTGGTGCAGCTCTTCGACCGGTTTGCCACCTACAATGGCTCCGACCCATACCAAGCTCCGGCCACCCTCAGTTTGATTCCGCACCTGGAGCACGGCCGGGGCGCGTTTTACCCCGAAGGCGGCATCTATGCCATTGCCCAGAGCCTAGTGCGGCTGGCCGAGGAGCTGGGCGTGGAGTTTCGCTACCAGGAGCCCGTGCTGGAAATCCTGACGGAAGCCGGCCGCGCAACGGGCGTGCGCACCGCCCACGGCACATACCCATCGGGATTGGTAATCAGCAACATGGATGTAGTTCCGACCTACCGGCGCCTACTGCCCACGCTGCCGGCTCCTGAGCGGACCCTGGCCCAGCCCCGCTCTTCGTCGGCCCTGATTTTCTACTGGGGCATAGGGCGGCGCTTTCCGGAGCTGGGCGTGCACAACATCTTCTTTTCGCAGGATTATAAGGCGGAGTTTGAGGCCATCTTCCAGCACCAGACCATTGCCGACGACCCCACGGTGTACGTCAACATCACGAGCGGGTACACGCCCACCGACGCGCCCCCGGGCCACGAAAACTGGTTTGTGATGGTGAACGTGCCCCACGACCAGGGCCAGGACTGGCCAGCCCTGATAGCCCGCACCCGCGCCGCCGTGCTTGCCCGCGTAAGCACCGCCCTGGGTACCGATGTGGGCGCCCTCATCCGGGCCGAGCAGGTGTGGGACCCGCCCGGAATTGCCGCCCGTACGTCATCGTTTGGCGGGGCCCTCTACGGCAGTTCCAGCAACAATCTGCTGGCGGCATTTCTGCGGCATCCCAACTTCTCACGGAAGCTGGAAGGACTGTACTTTTGTGGCGGCTCGGTGCATCCGGGCGGCGGAATTCCGCTGTGCCTGCTCTCGGCCCGCATCGTGTCTGGATTAATTAGTAATTGATAACTAGGAATTAACAATTGGTTGGCGGCGTCAACGCTTGATGCCCCTGACAAGACAATTCCTGCTTATAAATTACTGATTACTAATTACTAATAAATGCCCGAATCCATTCAACAACTACCGGCGGAGGCGCTTGCGCAACGTGCCCTGGCGCAGCGCCGCCGCCTGCGCTGGGCCCAAGGCATCCTGCTGCTGTTTCACGTCACGGGCTTTTTGGGGCTAGGCTTTTCGCAGGACCCAGCTTTCTTCCTGCAGTTCGTGCCGCTCAATCTGCTGCTCACGCTGGGCTTGCTGCTGGCATTTCAGCCGGAGCGCAGTGCCACGTTCTGGTGGTTTTGCTTGGTGGCCATGGCCGTGGGCTTTAGCGTAGAAGTGGTCGGCATCCGGACCGGGCTGCTGTTTGGGTTCTATGAATACGGCAGTACGCTGGGTCTGAAGTGGCTGGGCGTGCCGCTCATCATCGGGGCCAACTGGCTGATGCTCACGTATACCGCCGGTATTCTGGCGCGCTACCTGCCCATTTCCGATTTTCTGCGGGCCCTGGTAGCCACACTGCTGATGGTGGGCCTCGACGCCTGCCTGGAGCCCGTGGCCGTCCGGTTCGACTTCTGGCAGTGGCGCTTCGACGTCATTCCGCTGCAGAACTTCAAGGGCTGGTTTGCCGTGTCGCTCATCCTGCAGGTGTTTTTCAACCGCACGCAGTTTGAGAAGCGCAATCCGCTGGCGGCCTTTGTGTACATGCTGCAACTACTTTTCTTTTTCGGATTGGGGCTATTGCACTAAAAATATTGGCACTTCGGAATACTTTTTGTTGGGCGCTTCAGCGTTCTAGCTTAAATTCCGTTTTCCGCCTTCTATTCCCCATCCCTTATGGAGCAAGTTGTACTCCATCAATTACTTGATAAGGCTAACCTGTTACTGCGCGACATGGGCGTGCGGCTGCTACACGAAGAGCAACTAGCCGTAGCGCTGGACCTCACCCCCGACATGTTCCGCACCATTTTCGGCAACAAGGCCGAATTTCTGCTGCAGGTAACGCGCCACAACCTGGCTCGGCAGCGTCGTGAGCACGAAGAGCTGTTCGCCAACCTGGCCACCCCTGTTGAGTGCCTGCTGGCCATGCTGCACCACAGCCTGCACGAGCTGCGCCAGTCCCACCACGACTACCACGTGTTGCGCGAGCAGTTTCCGCTGGTCTGGGATGCCATCCAGGAGTACACTCGCGAATACGCCTTTCCGCTGCTCACGCGCCTGTTGCAGGAGGGTGTGCAGGAGGGCCAATTCCGCGCCGCCCTCGACGCGCCATTCATTGCGCGCATCATCCTGGCCCAGTTCAGTCTGGTGCTGAATGAGCAGTTTTTCCCGCCCGACCAGATAAACCTGGGCGAAGTGTACCGCAACATCTTTTTTCCCTACGTGCGCGGCCTCTGCACCGAAGAAGGTATGCGCCTGACGGCCCCCCATTTCGCCCGCATGTGGAAATAGCCCGCCGGTTACGGTCGTAAAAAAAGGAGAACCGGCATAGCCAGTTCTCCTTTTTTATGATGCAGGCTTCTGGCAGCTTAGCTAATGGAAACCCGAACTTTCTTGGTGTACTCGCGCAGGGCGTCCTTGAACTCGGAGCCGTGGTCCTGCATGTGGTTGCGGATGAAGATGGCAGCAAACACGTGGGTCAGCTGCTCGCCTTCGTCCTCGCCTTCTACCTCGAAAGCAGGTGTCTGCTCTTCCAGCAGGGCCTCTTCGGCGGCTACCAGAGCCTCCAACGTCTGCGTTTCCACGAGGCGTTTGATGACGGGCATTTTCATGGTGACAGCGGCTAGTTGAGGCGCGAAATCAGAGCGGCTACAGCTTCTTCCTTGCTGGCGGCCACGGTGTCCAGCAGCTCGCCATTGCGGAATACGGCGAAGAACGGCAGGTTCGTGACGCTGGCCAGCTTGCGGGCTTCGGGGCTGGTTTCGGCATTCACGTCCAGGAACTTGATGCCCTGCTCCTGCATGGCTTCGGCCATACGCTTGTACTTGGGCGAAAACAGGCGGCAGTTGCCGCACCAGTCGGCGTAGTATTTCACTACTACTTTATCGTTCGTTTCGAGGAGATTCTGGAAGTCAGCGTCGGTTGCTTTCGTAACGGGCATTGCAAAGAGGTTGATGGACAAAACATTGTCGGCAGATAAGAACAGTTCTTATCTGCCGACAAAGGTAAAGCCCAAATTTCCGAAAAAGGTTTGCCAGGGCCCGGTTTTCTGGGGTGCCGGCCAGCTACGCACCGGCCAGGCAACTCTGGTGGGCCTACTAGCAGTATAGCAGGCAGAGCATCGGCTACGATGCCCACTTAGTTTGCTTGTATGCGCCTCCTCCTGCTTGTTTTTTGCCTGATGCTGGCCGCCTGCGGCACTCCTGACTCCGCCAGCCGCCCCGTTGCGCCTCCCACGCCCCCTCCCCGTATGCAAAACGTCATTTTCTTCGGCAACAGCCTCACGGCCGGCTACCAGCTGCCTGCCAGCGCCGCCTTTCCCACCCTGCTCCAGCAGCGCATCGATTCGCTCAGCCTGCCTTACAAAGCCTTCAATTACGGCGTGAGCGGCGAAACCACCGCCGGCGGCCGGCTGCGCGTGGCCAGCGTGCTGGAGCGCCAGCCCGTGGATGTATTCGTGCTGGAGCTGGGTGCCAACGACGGCCTGCGCGGCATTCCCGTCCGCGAAACCACCCAGAACCTGCAGGACATCATCGACCAGGTGCGGCGCCGGTACCCGGAGGCGCGCATTGTGCTGGTGGGCCTGGAGTTTCCGTTCGACCTGGGGCCGCTGGGCGGGCACCGCATGGCCCGCTACGCCCTGGAGTTCAAGGCGCTATTCCGGGGGCTGGCCGAAAAGAACAGTTTGCCGTTCGTGCCGTTCCTGCTGCAGGGCGTCATCGGACAGCGCGCCCTCAACCTGCCCGACGGCGTGCACCCCAACGCCGCCGGCCAGAAGATCCTGGCCGACAACGTGTGGGCGGTGCTGAGTGGCGTGCTGAAGTAGTCCCGGAAAAGCAGAACGTCATGCAGAGGCGCAGCCGAAGCATCTCGCCAGTGTGGTAACCTTGTTGATTACTACACTGGCGAGATGCTTCGGCTGCGCCTCTGCATGACGTTCTATTTCAGGACCTAAGCCCTAAACGCTACGCTTTGTACAGCTGCTGGTAGTACTCGGTGGCCATGCGGCCCGACTCGAACTCGGGCTCTACTTCGCGCATGGCGGCTTTGGCCACGGCCAGGTACTTGGCGGGCTCGTTGTAGTAGAGCGGCACGATTTCGTTTTCCAGCACATCCAGCAGGCTGCTGGCTTCGGTGGCGTCCTTCACGTGGTCGGGCTGGTGGATGTCGGTATGCGGGATGATGAAGCCGTTTTCGCCGTGGCGCACGAACTCCGGAATCCAGCCGTCGGCGATGCTCAGGCTGAGGCTGCCGTTCATGGCGGCGGTCATGCCACTGGTGCCGCTGGCCTCCCGCGGGAAGCGCGGGGTGTTCAGCCACACGTCGGAGCCGCGCTTGAGGTAGCCGGACAGGGCCAGCTCGTAGCCGGTGAGCACGGCGCAGGTTTTCAGGTGCTTGGTTTTCTGGATGATGTCGTTGAACAGGCCGATGGCGCCGTAGTCTTTGGGGTAGGGCTTGCCGGCCCACAGCACCTGTACCGGCCGGTCGGTGTTGTTCACCAGGGCTTGGAACCGCTCGAAATCGTGCAGAATCAGGTCGGCGCGCTTGTAGCCGGCGAAGCGGCGGGCCCACACCACGGTCAGCACCTCAGGGTCGAGGAGGGTGCCGGTCTGGTCAGCCACTATATCAAAGAGTTGCTTCTTGAGCTTGCGCTTACGCGCGAGCAGAGCCTGGTCGTCGTTGGCTTCCAGGGCTTCGTGCAGCTGCTGGTCGCGCCAGTAGCGGCCGTTCTGCGAGTTGGTGATGGGGATGATGGGGCAGATGCCCTTGTTGGCGCCCCACATCTGGTTGGCCACGGTGCCGTGCACCTTGCTTACGGCGTTGGCCTTACGCGAGAACCGCAGGGCCGTGAGCGTGTAGTTGAGCATCTCATGCTCCACGCCCGCCACGCGGCGGATTTCGTCGGCGGGCACCGAGCCGAAGAAGGTCATGTCGGTGAGCAGCTTCATGGGGTGCTCCTCGTTGCCGGCCAGCTCGGGCGTGTGCGTCGTGAACACCAGGCGCTTCTGCACCTCTTCCAGCTTGCGGCCGTGCTTCTCGTAGAGGTAGAACGCCAGCGGCAGGCCGTGGCCTTCGTTGAGGTGGTACACGTCCATCTTCACGCCCAGCAGATCGAGCAGCTTGCCGCCGCCCACCCCCAACAGGATGCTCTGCGCCACGCGGGCCGCCGTGTCGGCGTCATACAAATGGTGCGAGATGGTGCGCGAGATGTAGTCGTTTTCGGGAATGTCGGTGGTCAGGAAGAACATTGGGGCCGTGCCGAACGTGTCGGGGGCCAGGTACATGGCCTTCACCTGCACGGCCGCGCCGTGGATGGTGATGGGGAAAATCAGGCCAGTATCCTGCAGAAACGAGTAGTCTTTGTGGCGGAAGTCGCAGCGCATGGTCTGGTCTTCGTTGCGGCCCTGGTCGTAGTAGCCGAAGCTCCAGAGGATGCCGATGCCGATCAGGTTCTGCTTGAGCTCGTAGGCCGAGCGCATGTGCGAGCCAGCCAGGAAGCCGAGGCCGCCGGAGTAGGTTTTGAGGGCCTGATCCAAGGCAAATTCCATGGAAAAGTACGCCGCCTGGGTGCTGAACTCGGGAGCAGGCGTGTAGGGGTTGAATTCGAAAGCCATAAAGGGAACGTCAGAAAACAGAAGAAGCCGGCCGATGTGCGGGGCGCGGCGGATTCAAATATCGGATTTTCCGCGGGCTGCGCCACCAATGCAGCTGTGGAAGGCAAAAGCGGCGGCAAAGTGGTCAACAGAGCACCACATACAGAAGCCGGCAGCAGCCATTTTCCGGCAGCCACGGCGGCGTACTGCGTTGGCGCTGGCGCAATTGCTGGCGCAATGCCTCGGTTACCTGTCGGTGCCATTGCTGGCTGACTTCAGCAGGTGCCCGCCGGGCTTATGTAAGACGTTTTATTACCCGTCTGGCGCTATATAGGCCGTATAAATCAGTCAACAGGACACCATTTCCGCGCAGTTCAGCATTATCTTCTCCGCACGTTCCGGCCGTAACTTGGCGGCCTTTCCGAACAATTCCCCCTGTGCCCATGACTACTTTTCGTTTCCGGCCACTCCTGACGGGCGTCCTGCTGGCCGCCGCCACCACTTCCGTAGCCCTGGCGGCCCCGGTCCTGACCGTTACTGAAGCTGCTGCTCCGGCTGCCAAAACTGCCGCTGTCCAGCGCATCGACCCCACGTTTTGGTGGGTGGGCATGAAAAACCCCAAGCTGCAACTGCTGGTGCACGGCCCCGGCATTGCCACCAGCACTGCCACGCTCAAGGCTTACGAGGGCGTGACCCTGGACGGCGTGCAGAAGCTGGAGAGTCCCAACTATCTGCTCATCAACCTCACCATCAGCCCCTCGGCCAAGCCCGGCAAGCTGCAGCTGGAGTTTCAGGGCGCCAAGAAAACCACCTTCGCCTACGAGCTAAAGCAGCGCACCACGCCCGGCGACAAGCAGAAGGTGCAGGGCCTCGCGCAGCAGGATTTCATCTACTTCCTGATGCCCGACCGGTTCTCAAACGGCGACCCTAAAAACGATTATATCAAGGACATGCGCGCCCCCAAAGTGGCCCGCGACTCGATGTACGCCCGCCACGGCGGCGACCTGAAGGGCATCGAAAACCACTTCGACTACTTCAAGAGCCTAGGCGTGACGGCCCTGTGGATGACGCCGGTGGTGGAAAACGACATGCCTAAGGCCAGCTACCACGGCTACGCCCTCACCGACTACTACAACACCGACCGCCGCTTCGGCACGCTGGAAGAGTACAAGCAGTTTGTGGACCGGGCTCACGCCAATGGCCTGAAAGTGGTGCACGACGTGGTGCTCAACCACATGGGCTCCAAGAACTACCTGTTCCTGGACCAGCCCGCCAAAGACTGGTTCAACCAGTGGCCCAACTTCACGCGCAGCAACTACAACTCCTCGGCCCTCAACGACCCCTACGGCTCGGAGCTGGATGGCAAGCTGTACAACAAAGGCTGGTTCGACACCACCATGCCCGACGTGAACCAGACCAACCCGCTGGTGGCTACCTACCTGATTCAGAACTTTTTGTGGTGGGTGGAATACACCGGCCTCGACGCCTACCGCATCGATACCTACCCGTATTCAGACCCCAAGTTCCTGATGCAGTGGGGCCAAGCCCTGAACGACGAGTTTCCGAACCTGTTCAAGTTTGGCGAGGCCTGGGTGGGCAGCACGGCCCAGCAGGCGTTCTTCGCCCGCAACGTGTTTCAGCCGGTCGATGGCTTCAAGTCCAACCTGGAATCAGTGTTCGATTTCCAGTCGCAGAACGCCATTCACGACGCGCTGCGGGGCGACCAGCCCAACCTGAACCGGGTGTACGAAGCCCTGCAGGGCGACTGGATGTACGAGGACGCCACCCGCAACGTCACCTTCCTCGACAACCACGACATGAGCCGCTTCTACTCGGTGATTGGGGAAGACTTCGGCAAGTTCAAGCTGGGCGTGGCCTGGCTGCTCACCACCCGCGGCATTCCGCAGCTCTACTACGGCACCGAGGTACTGATGAAGAACTTCTCGAACCCCGACGGCAAGGTGCGCGAGGACTTTCCCGGCGGCTTCAGCGGCGACAAAACCAACTACTTCACGGCCGCCGGCCGCACGGGCCAGGCCGGCGAGGCGTTCAACTACCTCAGCAAGCTCAGCCTCTACCGCCAGGCCCACCCGGTGCTGGCTACTGGCAAGCTCATGCAGTTCATCCCGCAGGACGGCGTGTACACCTACTTCCGCTACAACGACCAGGGCGAGGCCGTCATGATCCTGCTCAACGGCAACAAGGACGAGCGGGTAGTGGACGGCGCCCGGTTTGCGGAGCGGTTTAACGGGTTCAGTTCCGGGGTGGAAATCAACTCCGGCGCGGCGGTGGCTGATCTGAAAAGCTTTAAGGTGCCGGGGCGTACGGCCTGGGTGGTGGAGCTGCGGAAATAGGTATATTTCGTTCGGGTGTTTTTAGCCCGCAGAGGGCGCAGTGTTTTTCGCAGAGGACGCAGATGCACGAGAACGAGGTATCCTTTCAAATACGCAAGTCGGCTTTCGCCATTCACACGGCGCTGGGGCCGGGGCTGCTGGAGTCGGTGTACGAAACGCTGCTGAGCCACGAGTTGCGCAAGGTTGGCCTGGACGTGAAAACGCAGGTAGCACTGCCGGTGCTCTACGACGGACTCCGGCTCGAAAACGGTTTCCGCATGGATCTGCTGGTAGAAGGAAAGGTGGTGGTGGAAATCAAATCAGTAGAAGTACTGCTGGAAGTACACCACATGCAGCTGCTGACTTACCTGAAACTCTCTGGCCACAAACTGGGCCTGCTCATCAATTTCAACGTCCCGCTGATCAAAGCCGGCATCTTTCGAAAAGTTAACGGGTTGTAAGAACACTGCGCCCTCTGCGCAAAACACTGCGTCCTCTGCGGGCTAAAAACATCCGAACGAAACTCCCAAACGCCATGACCGACCTAACCGACCAAGTAGCCATTGTATCCGGTGCCAGCCGCGGCATTGGCAGAGCCATAGCCCTGCTGCTGGCCATGCAGGGCGCCAAAGTAGTGTGCGTGGCCCGCTCTGCCGAGGAGCTGGAGGAAGTGGCCCACAAAACCCAGGGCTTGGCTGTACCCGCCGACGTATCCGACGCCGACGACGCCCAGCACGTGGTAGACCAGGCCCTGCGCCATTTCGGCCGCCTCGATATTCTGGTCTGCAATGCCGGCGTGGGCTCGTTTGGGCTATTAGAGCATTTTGATGCCGCCGAGTGGGACCGGATTTTCGATGTGAACGTGAAGGGCACCTTCCTGCTCTGTAAGGCCGCTGTGCCGCACTTCAAGTCGCGCCACCGGGGCCATATCGTGGGCATTACGTCCGACGTAGCCCGGCGCACCTTCGAGAACGGCACGGCCTACGGGGCGAGCAAGTTCGCGCAGGATGCCGTGCTAGCCAGTTTGCGCAAGGAGGTCCGCTCGCACGGCATCAAGGTCAGCACCATCTTTCCCGGCCTCGTCGATACCTACTTCAACGACTCGGTGCCGGGCGGCCCCGACGCCGAGAAAACCCACCTCAAGCCCTCCGACGTGGCCCAGGCCGTGCGCTACGTGCTCGAAGCCCCGGCCCACGTAGTCATCGACGAGCTGATGATTCACCCGCTCACGCAGGAATGGTAGGAAGGGCTCTAAGAACGTCAGGCCGGACTGAGCGAAGCGTCTCGCCCGAGTAGTAATCCAGGCTGTACCAGCGAGATGCTTCGCGCCGCCCGGCATGACGTTCTTAATTACCCAATCACCTATCTTACGCGGTATATGAAGAAAATCCTTCTCCCGGCTGCGGCAGCTGCATTTGCTTTGGCTGCTTTCACTCTTCCTTTCTCGCCTGATTCCACTTCCGTGTCTGACTCCGTTTCCCTGGCGGACCCCAACACTACCGATGAGGTACCCCAGGACAATAAAATCGTCATCTATCAGCTGATGACGCGCCTATTCGGCAACAAGACTGCCCTCAACAAACCCTACGGCACGGCCCAGGAGAATGGCGTGGGCAAGTTCAACGACATCACCGACAAGGCGCTCCAAGAAATCAAGAAGATGGGCGTGAGCCACGTCTGGTACACCGGCGTGATTGAGCACGCCACCATGACCGACTTCACCAAGGCCGGCGGCCCCGGCCCCGACGATGCCGACGTGGTGAAGGGCCGCGCCGGCTCGCCTTACGCCATCAAGGACTACTACGATGTGGCCCCGGACCTAGCCGTGAACGTGAAAACGCGCATGCTGGAGTACGACGCCCTCATCAAGCGCACCCACGCCAACGGCCTGAAGGTGCTCATGGACTTCATTCCGAACCACGTGGCCCGCAGCTACAAGTCGGACGGCAAGCCGGTGGGCGTGGTGGACCTGGGCGCCGTGGACGACAAAACCAAGGCCTTCGCGCCCAACAACAACTTCTACTACCTGCCCGGCCAGCCGCTGGTGGTGCCCAAAGCCGGCAACCCACTGGGCGCCGCTCTGGGCCCGAAGGAAGACGGCAAGTTTCTGGAAAACCCCGCCAAAGCTACCGGCAACGACGTCTTCTCGGCCACACCGAAGGTGGACGACTGGTACGAAACCGTGAAGCTCAACTACGGCGTGGACTACCAGAACGGCCGCAAGCTGTACCTGCAGCCCGTGCCCGACACCTGGAAGAAGATGCGCGACATCCTGATCTTCTGGGCCCAGAAGGACGTGGACGGCTTCCGCTGCGACATGGCCGAAATGGTGCCCGTGGAGTTCTGGACCTGGGTGATTCCGGAGGTGAAAAAGGTGAAGCCCGGCATCATCTTCATTGCCGAAGCCTACACGCCCAAGGAGTACAAAACCTACCTCGAAAAGGGCCAGTTCGACTTCCTCTACGATAAAGTAGGCCTCTACGACGGCCTACGCCGCCTCATGACCGGAACCGGCACCACCGACGACATCACGAAGGTGTGGAGCGAGGAAAGCCGCGGCTTCTCGTCGAAGATGCTGCGCTTCCTGGAAAACCACGACGAGCAGCGCATTGCCTCCAAGGACTTCGCCACCGACCCGCGCACCGCCATTCCGGCCATGACCGTGTCGGCCACGCTGGCCTCGGGCCCGGTGATGCTCTATTCGGGGCAGGAGGTGGGCGAGCCGGCCCTGAAGTCGGAAGGCTTCTCGGGCGAGGACGGCCGCACCACCATCTTCGACTACTGGGGCGTGCCGGAGCACCAGAAATGGATGAACGGCGGCAAGTTCGACGGCGGCAAGCTCGACGACAGCCAGAAGCAGCTGCGCGACTTCTACAGCCGCCTGCTGAACCTGGCCAGCTCCAGCGAGGCCATCCGCAAAGGCAAGTTCTACGAGCTGCAGGACGCCAACAACCTGGGCAAAAACTACGACCAGAAGCGCATCTACAGCTACCTGCGCTACACCGACACCCAGCGCCTGCTGATTGTGGTGAACTTCAGCCGCGACAAGACGATGACGCCCACCATTGAGATTCCGCGCGAGGTGCGCCAGCGCATGGGCCTCAACCCCGACATCTTCTGCACCTACACCGACCTGCTCAACAACACGCCGCCCACCGACTTCCTCAACCTGACGATGCCCCCGCTGAGCGCCTACGTGTTTGAAATCAAGCCTAAAAAGTGATGAGGTAATGAGGTGAATGGTGATGAGGTAACAAGTCTGTAACGGCCCACCTCATCATCATTCACCCCATCACTCCATCACCTCCTCGCTATCCTCTCCAAAAACTCCCCCAATTCTTTCCCCTGATGGCAACCAACGTAGCGGCTGCGCCGAGCATCTCCCGCGAAAAACCCCGCCTGAGCTTCTGGCAAATCTGGAACATGAGCTTCGGCTTTTTGGGCATTCAGTTCGGCTTTGCGCTGCAGAATGCCAACGTCAGCCGCATATTTGAAACTCTGGGCGGCACCGAAATAGCCCTGTACTGGCTGGCCGCGCCGCTCACCGGCATGCTCGTGCAGCCGATTATCGGCTACATGTCGGACCGGACGTGGAGCCCGAAATGGGGGCGCCGCCGGCCATTTTTCCTGATTGGCGCTATTCTGGCCTCGTTTGCGCTGCTGGTGATGCCCAACGTGTCGGCGCTGTGGATGGCCGTGGGCATGCTCTGGATCATGGACTCCAGCATCAACATCAGCATGGAGCCGTTCCGGGCGCTGGTCGGCGACCTGCTACCGTCGGAGCAGCGCACCACGGGCTTTGCCGCCCAGACCTTCTTCATTGGAGTGGGCGCGGTAGTGGCCTCGTCGCTGCCGTGGATGTTTACGAACTGGTTCGGCATTGCCAATACGGCCCCGGCCGGTCAGATTCCGCCCTCGGTGAAGTATGCGTTTTACCTTGGCGGCGTTATTTTCTTCCTAGCAGTGCTCTGGACGGTGCTCAACACCAAAGAGTATCCGCCCGAAAACATGGCCGAGTTTGAGGAAGAGAAACGGCGCACGGCCGGCTTCTGGAACGGCATCCGCGAGTCGTTCAGCGGCATCTTCCACATGCCCAAAACAATGGCTCAGCTGGCCATCGTGCAGTTCTTTTCCTGGCTGGCGCTGTTCTCGATGTGGATTTACACCACGCCGGCCGTCACGAGCCACATCTACCACACCACTGACGCTACTTCCAAAATTTACAACGAGGGCGCCGACTGGGTGGGCATCTGCTTTGCCGTGTACAACGGTATTTCAGCCATTGCGGCGCTGCTGCTGCCGGCTATTGCCCGCGCCACCAGCCGCCGCTTCACGCACATGCTGTGCCTGGTAGCGGGCGGCCTGGGCCTGATTTCGATTTACTTTATCCAAGACCCCAAAATGCTGCTGCTCTCGATGGTGGGCGTGGGCATTGCCTGGGCATCCATCCTGAGCGTGCCCTACGCCATGCTGGCCGGCGCGCTGCCCGCCAACAAAATGGGCTACTACATGGGCGTGTTCAACTTCTTCATCGTAATTCCGCAGGTGGTAGCGGGCCTGATTCTGGGCTTCTTCACCAAGTCAGTGTTCGGTGGCGAGTCGGTGTACACGCTGGTACTGGGTGGCTGCTCCATGATAATCTCGGGCCTGCTCACGCTACGCGTGCAGGACGCCGACGACATCCGGCTGCCGGCTGACCCTACGGCCGCGCCTGTCAGCGCCGGCTACGACGCACCGGTGCAGACTGACCCGCGCGTGTGAGGCCATCAGCCCATAACAAAAAGCCCGCCTCGATAGTCAGGCGGGGCGTTTTGTTGTGCTTCAGGGTGATATCATGACAGACAGAGCTGCCTCATGCAGAGGCTGGGATTAGCGGGCCTGCAGCCACGCCTGTGCGGCTTGTTCTTCGGTGAAGGCGCGCACGGCTACCGTGTCCAACGCGTCGGTGGCCATTTCGTCGGCCAGACGCTCGTTGAGCAGCTCGGCGTGGTAGGGGGCCACGAGGTAGGCCAGGCGGGGCCGGGTGCCGGGCAGCGCGGCCGCCAGCGAGGCCCGGAAGTTGTGCATCAGCCACCGGAAGTCGGCGGGCTCGGCCAGGCCACGGCTGCGCAAATCAATCAGCCAGCGGGTCACTTTCTCGCGCTCGGCCAGCTCCAGGGCCAGCGCGTAGCCGGCCCGGTGCTCGGCGGAGGTAGCCGGCCGCGTCCAGCGCAACACCAGCTGCCCCAGGTCGGGGCGGTGGGTGAGCAGCAGATAATCGAGGTTGGCAACGAGCATAGGGTGGGGGAGTAGAGCCACAAAGGTACGCAACGCACGGGGCCAAACGTATAGCGCGCCCATGAATAGTACGTGAAGTAGCGGCTAATTTAGGACGGGGGCAACTATCTTGGGAGACTCCCTGCAGCCAGGGCGTTGCATCCCTTCTATTCTGTTCCATCTTACCGTTCTGCTTATGCTTAACTATTACGCATCGCACTATTTCACGCGCTGGGCACCCGGCCTCGTACTGGTGGCGCTGCTGCTGCTGGGAGGTGGCGCCCGGGCCCAGGCGCCGGCCCCCAAGCGCGAGCTGCGCGCCGCCTGGGTGGCCCACGTGTTCAACCTCGACTGGCCCAGCCGCAAAACCCTGACGCCGGCCCAGCAACGACAGGAGTTTGTGAGCATTCTGGACAGCCACCGGCAAAACGGCATGAACGCCGTGGTGGTGCAGATAAGGGCGGCGGCCGATGCCCTCTACCCCAGTACCCTAGAGCCCTGGAGCGAGTGGCTGACCGGCACCCAGGGCCAGGCTCCCAGCCCGCCCTATGACCCGCTGGCGTTTATGGTGCGCGAAGCCCACCGCCGCGAACTGGAGTTTCATGCCTGGCTGAATCCCTACCGTGCCCTCACCAACGGCACCACAGCCAGCATTGCGCCCACCCACGTGACGGTGCAGCACCCCGAGTGGGTGGTGCCCTACGGCACGCTGCGGGTGCTCAACCCCGGTTTGCCGGCCGTGCGCCAGTACCTCACTCGGGTGGTGATGGACGTGGTGCGCCGCTATGATGTGGATGCCATTCATTTCGACGACTATTTCTACCCGGCCCCGCAAACCGGTATAGTGTTCAACGACGATGCCGCCTTTGCCGCCGACCCGCGCGGCTTTGCCGCCACCACGGCGGGCCGGGCTGACTGGCGCCGCAGCAACGTGGATATCTTCGTGAAAATGGTATCGGACAGCATCCGGAGCGTGAAGCCGTGGGTGAAATTTGGCATCTCGCCGCCCGGCGTATGGCGCAACGGCACCAGCGTGGGCGGCACCGCCACCACGGCATTCCAGAGCTACTCCGACATCTTCGCCGACTCGCGCAAGTGGCTGCGCCGCGGCTGGGTTGATTACCTGGCCCCGCAGGTGTACTTCGCCATCGGCCAGACGGCGGCCAACTATAGCCTGATTGTGCCGTGGTGGAGCCAGCAGGTGAATCCCGACACCGTGCGCCACCTGTACGTCGGTCAGGGCGTGTACCGCATCAGCGCCACGGCCACGGAGCCGGGCTTCCGCTCGCCCAGCCAGCTGCCCAGCCAAATCCGGCTGTTGCGGCAGCAGCCCAACGTGCAGGGCAGCATGTTCTACAAAACCACCGAGCTGCGCGCCAACCCGCTGGGCTTCGCTGATTCCCTGCGCACCAACTTTTACCGCCACCCGGCCCTGGTACCCACCATGCCCTGGAAAGACAACGTGCCACCGACGGCCCCGGTGCAGGCCAGCGTCAGCAGCAACCCCGGTGCTGGTATCGTGGAGTTGCGCTGGCAGCCTGGCCCCGCCGCTGCCGATGGCCAGCAGGCCCGCCAGTACGTGGTATACCGCCTGCCCGCCGGTACAGTCCCCGTCACGGCCGCCGACCTGGCGGACCCGGCCACCATCCGCACCATCACCGATTCCACGGCCTACCAGGAGGCGCTGCCGACAGTTCCTGCGCGCTACGCCCTCACGGCCCTGGATCGGCTCTACAATGAAAGTGCGCCCACCACTTTCCAGGTGCTGGCCACTGCGGCGGGCAGCCGCCAGACCGCGCTGCTGGAGCCTGCCTTCCCAAACCCGTTCACAGCCGAAACCCACCTTGCCTTCACGCTGCCGGCCCCTGGCCCCGCCGACCTGCGCCTGCTGGACCTGGCCGGCCGCGAAGTAGCTGTGCTGCTGGCGGAAACCCGCGACGCCGGTCGTCACGAGGTACTGCTGCGTGCCGCCGACCTGCCCACCGGGCTCTACATGGTGGTTTTGCGCACTGCTAGCGGTATAGCGCGCCAAAAGGTATTGCTGGTACGGTAGCGGCGCCGGCCAGCTTTTTCGCCAGCCAGCCGGTCGAAAAGGGAGCTTGGTGCCTTAGCATCAGCTTACTTCCGCTGGCTGGCTGGCGCACTATGCAGCCCCGGCGTTGCGCGGCAGTCTATTGCGCGTATTTTCACGCATCCATTTACCTATTCCCTCCCCCATGACCTTTAAACCGCTTTGGCTGCTGAGCCTGGGCTTGGCCCTGACCGCACAACCAGTGGCTGCCCAGCAGAAAGCTGCGGCCAAACCTGCTGCGGCCTCGG